>JAFTCE010000108.1 GCA_017454855.1 Desulfovibrio sp. | reverse complement strand
GGACAAGCGTAGAGGCAATACATGGTTGTATATACTGCCTGCGCGGTTAACGTGAAGTCATGACGGGTACTCTGGCAAAAGGTCTTTTTCAGGGCCACCTGGACGTCATCCGCCAGGATATTCTTCACGGCTGGCTTTTCTCCGCCGCCTCTGCGGCGAAGCCCCTTGTTATTGCGGGCGGCACACCGGCGGCGCTCTTGGACGACAACATACCCCGGCCTGATGTGAATGCGGCCCTGGGCGTGGCCGATGCCTTTGGTTTTGCCGTGCGCCTGCCACGTATGCAGCAAAACGATACCGTTACCCTGTATGCCGTGACGCCGCAGGCTGTGGTGCCTGTTGTCAAAAGCGCCGTGACCGTGCCCGTATGTGAGCGGCGTTTTCTCTCCCAGTTACAGCGCGCCGTCGCCATTGCCAAAGAACCAGACGCCGTTGCCGTTGTGTGCTGGGATGGCGGGCACAATCCCCTGGGCCGCACCAAAATTCTGTACGACGTGGCAGCCAGCAAGCGGCCCGCAGCGCTTTTCTGCTATCTTCGCGAGGAATTCGGCGATGCCCTTTGGCCGCCCTTGCGCAACAGTGACCTGCCCATTGTGACCATACCGTGGAAGCACCGCCATTTCTGCCATGCCCTCCTGCGCAGCACAGGGCTCACATTCGATACCGTGTGGATCTGCAAGCCCAGGCTCCCTTCCTTTCGCCTGGCGTCGGTCATATCCGGCCCGGAAACAAAATTCCTGCTGGATATGGACGACGACGAGGAAGCCTTCATATCTGTCCAGCCGGACCCTGCCGAGTACAACATGCCCGGCCTAGGTCTTGCGCGGGAGCTTACGGCCGGCATTGCGTCGCGCACCGTGGTCAGCCCGACGCTGCAGCAGCGCTACGGCGGCGTGCTGCTCAGGCACGCGAGATCGCCCTACGCGGCCGGGCCGCACACGCCGCAAGAGACGCGCAAGGTGGCGTTTATCGGCACGGTGCGGGAGCACAAGGGCATTCTGCCGCTAGCCAGGGCATTGCTCATCTTCAGTAACGCGTCCGGCATACCGCTGGAATTCCATCTGCGGGGTGACGTGCAGCCGCCGGAACTGCGCGAAGCCCTCAACGCGAACGGCGTCATCCTTGGCGAGCCCCTGCCCATGCGGAATCTTCAGGCAACCCTGGCAGCCATGGATGTGGTCATTACCTCCTTCCCTGTGGACGACGCGCTTTCTTCCCGCATCAGCCACATGCAGGTTCCCGCCAAGATATCCGACGCCCTCAGTGTGGGCATACCCGTTCTTACGCCCGATACCCCGGCCATTGCCGATATCAGGGATCTTCCTGGGGTATATCCCTTCACGCTCAAGACCTTTCATGCCCAGCTGCTTGCGGCCCTGCAGCATACCGGCCCCATACCATTGCCGGAGGAATTCACGTTGCAGGGCGCATACGCAGCCTTTGCCGAGGCGGAGCAGAAGGCGGAGCCATCGCCGCTGCTGCATTGCCTGCTGCCCCCGCCAGAGCCACTCCCCGATGCACCACCGGCCCTGCTCCTTTTGTGGAAGCAGCACGATGCCGGCCTTTACGGCCGGCGCGTGGACCAACTGGCGCGCAGCTATGCACGTCAGTATCTGGATCACCGCGTTTTTGTGCTGGAACTGCTTGCCGAGCAGTGTGAGCCGCAGAACACGGAGGAAGAAAGCGATGAGACGCCCGTGCCCGACATCGAGCCTGAGGCGTTTACGGACGAAGCCGCAGCCGTGGAGCATCTTTTGAGCAAGAAGCGCTTAGGCTGGCGGCACGATGGCGCCCTGTACCAGACGCTTGCCTACAGCGAAAGGTATAGTCTGCGGGAGGCGTTGCTCTCATTTCTGGAAACCAATGCCCTGACACCGTGGAATACGGTTGTTGTGCTCTTCCCCATCATTCAGGACTACCGCTATATTGAAGACATGCTTCAACCGTACACGACCGTTGTGGACGTGGTGGACAACCAGCTGGGCTGGGCAGGGACAGACGAACGCCGCTGTTTCGTTAACGAGCAGTACTTCAGGCTCATGCAGTCGCACGCACACATTGTTTTCAATGCGGAACGCAACAGGGACTACTTTGCCAAGCGCGGCTTCCTTGGGGCGGGGAGTTCTGTACACGTCATTCCCAACTGGTACAGCTTCCCCGACGGTGCCACGTCTGCGTGGAAGCCGTACAGCGATAGCGTGCTGCGCGTGTTTTATTCCGGCAACATGAACGACAGGATAGACTGGCCCCTGCTGCACGACCTGGCCCGGCAGCCCAATGTGCGCCTGCACCTGGCCGGAACGGTTGCCCGGGCCCTGCCCGAGTTCACAGAGCTGGCCGCACTGGGAAACGTGGTCTACCACGGCGTGACCAGCGAAAAGGAAACCCTTGCTCTGCTTTGTACCATGGATGTGGCCCTTATCCCGCATACGCAGGATGCCATTTCAGAGTACATGGACCCCATGAAACTGAAGATGTACGCGGCAGTGGGCATACCCGTGATCTGTCCAGGGCATTTGGAAGCTACGGGCAGCAACGTGCATACATATGAAGACAGAGGGGAATGCCTGACATTGTGCAGCATGTTGGCTGATAGAGAGGAGAAGGTAGAAGAGTCAACTGTGGCGCAGGCTGAGCCGAGGGCTGCCAGTGCCGGTAAAGCCGAGTACCTGCAGTTGGTTAGAGAGGTGGCTGCGTTGGGATTTGTTGCTTCGCGATGTTCCTGAGCAGGGGGGATGGCGAATTTTATAAATTACTTTTAACTGGATGATAGAGTCTATTAGGTTCAGTACATTCTTTTATATCCCAGATTGGACGGAAATGAACATGCGGCTCATTAATTTTTTTACATGTGAAATTATTATTTATTAATTCAGTTGGAGCAAAAACCTCACAATTTAGCCATCTTTTATCTGGTAAGGTAGATTCTTCAAAAATTTTAGCGTGTTCTAATCTTTTTTTGTACAAAAAATCAATTGCTCGAGAACTCATTCTCGAGACAGAAAAAATACTTCCATATGTATGAATATTTTTATCATATATCCAATCAATTTTTTTATTCCAATTCCATTTAGAATCACGTGATTCAGGACGTAGATTACAAATCAATAAATCAGAAGTGTCATTGCTGTATTTATTAAAGTAATATTTATAGTCAGAATAAGTAGAGTAAACATCGCTTTCAAATTGCCAATAGAAATCATAATTTGGAAAAAAATGTCTCACATAATAATATCGATAATCACAATTATACCACTGTAAATTATGGAATCCATGAATAATAGGAAGAGAAAGATTTGAATGTAGTTGACTATCAAAAAGAAATATATCAATATCGGTATCAAATAATTTTTGTTTTGAAATTCTGGCAAAATGTGTATGCAATATATCATTGTCTAAAACAAGTAGTGAATGCCTGTCAAACCATTTTAATTTATTGTATTCATTAATTACAAAATTATTTATAAAGTGAGATGTTATGAATAATAATTGACTAACCATAATGATTATAAAATTAAAAGTTATAGGATTAACATTTTCAATATAACTGCTTATGAATGCTAATGAAATCATGACATTGGGGCTTGGTCTGACACCACCATGGCAGGTAGTTTCATCCGAGCTTGACCTTGAG
>JAFTCE010000015.1 GCA_017454855.1 Desulfovibrio sp. | reverse complement strand
GTGGCCTCGCCCACATAGTCGCCGCCGCCTGGCTGGGCCGGGGCTTCATGGATGAATGTCCAGGTAGCGCTGTAGGCGTCTTCTGGCACGGGTTCGACGAGCTGCGCTTCCTGCTCAGGTTCCTGTGCAGGGGCGGGAGCTAGATGGGCAGGCTCTGCTTCCTGCATGGTTCGCAGCCTTTGGGGCAAGCCCTGGGGCAGAAAGGCCAGAAGCTGTTTCCGCAGGGCATTGCTCAGTTCCAGCACCTTGGCCGTGGGCTTGCGATTTTCCCAGAGACGTTGAAAGTTGTCCTCCACGGCGGCCAGATGGGCTGCGTCCGGCTTCCAGGAGCAGAACACGTGGAAGGATTCCCAGTTGCGCATCCAGCCAGTGGCTGTTTCGTTCAGGCTGCCCGTGAAGACCAGGCGATCCCCGGTCTTGTCTTGGATCATGCCCGCTTTTTCGTGAAAGATGGCCAGTCCCGAGCAGGGCCTGCCCGTCTCGCGATCGCAGGGCACGGCCAGGCGCACGTCCAGATGGCCCTTGGCAACCATCCAGGCCAGCAGCTCCAGCGCATCGCGCACTTCGGCGCTGTCTGCTTGGAAAGGAGAGCGCAGCAGGCTGGACTCCACAGTGTCGCGCAGGCTTTCGCCGTGCAAAATGGCCGTTACTTCGGCTTCGTCCAGGGTACAGCCCACAATGAGGCGCATGCGCCCCTTGTTGCGCACCAGTTCCTCCACGCCCACGGCGGCCTTGGCCAGGGCGTCCGGCTTGAAAAAGCCCGTGGTGCGATCGTAGCGCACGGCGCAACGCAGGGCAGGAATGTAGAAGACGGTAAGCAGGTTCCCGTCCTCCGGGGAGTACATGGCCTCCCATGTATGGTCTTGTAGATTGCTCATGGGGCCATCTCCAGCAGAGAAAGTTGTTGTGGCGGTTTGACCTTTTCGGCAAAGAGCAGGCGGCGTAGGCGTTCCAATGCCTCAAAGTCGCTGGCAGCGGGCATGTCCGTCCTGCCGCCAAAGGATCGGGACACTGGCAATACTTCAAGCATAGCTTTAAGGCTATCCATGAAGTCAGGATTGTTGTTCAGCGCGTGTTGCAGCACCAGTTCCTTGGCCGCCTCCAGGGTGCGCGACCGGGCCGCGTGGGCCGCATGCTGCAGTGCGTCCAGCATGGAGCGCATGCCGCTGGCAGGGCCTAGGGCGGCCTTGGCTGCACGGGTCGAACTGTCCCAGAGCTGAACCTCTGCGGCCTTTTTCCCGGCAACGACATTGATGATGTTCCTGTCCAAGTCCAGGCCCACGACGCGGGCCAGGTTCAAGGCTTCGTCGTAGGGGAATTGCGGAACCCGGAAGGTGTGCCAGGCCAGCACGTACCACTCCAGCAGCGGATCGAGCTGGGCTTGGCGATCGCTCTGCATGATCTGGCGAACAATCCAGCCCTTCACTGCGGCCCTGGCCGTGGTCAGCACGTCTTCCGGCGTCGTGGCGTAGGGGTCGAACTCCGGCTCTAGGAGGCTGCTTTGCCCACTGACCTTGGGGCTTGGCCGGGGCGTGCCCCGCTTCACGGGCCAATGCCGGGAAAAAACCTCCAGGGCCGGGCCAAAGCAGGCCAGATAGAGGTCAATGCCGGAAATGCCCGCCTTGCGGAAGGTTTCGACGCGTTTCAAGACGGCCTGCGTCACCTGCGGCTCCAGGTCTTCCCAAAAGACCATTTCCCGGTTGTCTTCATCATGCCGAGGGCGGCAGACAAGAAAGATGGTGGAGTTGGCGGCGGCCTTGTCCTTGATGTGCAGGGAACCTTCCGCCTCGGTGTTCACGGGCCAGCTCGCGCTGATGACAAAGCCCGCATCCATCAGGCCCTTGGCCAGGGCGTCCCAAGCGCCCGTGGCCTTGTGCGTGAACATGAGCATGAGGACGCCGTCCTGCTTGAGTACGCGGTGGCACTCGCCGAAAATGGCGGCCATGCGGCTGCGGTAGTCGCTGTAGGCCAGTTCTCGAGGCTTGGGTTGGCCTTTGAACTTGACCGGATTGGCCACGGCCTCGTTCTCCTTGTCAGTGAGCTTGCGCTTGAAAAGCTGCGGGTAGACGTAGCCCGCAGTGCGCTTGAGCCAGACATAGAAAAAATCGGAAAGCTCCGCGTACATGACATTGTCGTAGTAGGGCGGATCCATGACCACGGCGTCAATGGACTGGTCGGCAAGATGGTCGAGATTGTCCCCGGACTTGCAGGTGATGGTCACCGAAGGCGGCGTGAAGGCAGTGGTAGAAAGTGAATGTTGGATTTGCGTTTTGCCCGCCTTGAGGGACTTGACGTCAATGTCCGGGCGGAGGAGTTCTAGAAATTCGATCAGGCATTTTTCCGTTTTATCGAAAGCCCAATCATAGCCAAGTCCAGTAATAAGCGGTGCCATTTCGGCATATGACCAGACAAAGGCGAAATCGTGTCTGTCAAATAACGATCGCACTCTGCTCGTGGACGTGTCCCAACGACAGGAACGGGTTCCATAGTTAATGACGGTATCAATGGCCAAGGCCAGATAGGCAAAGGCCGCTTTTTGCACGTCGTCCAAGCGGCCAGCTTTTTCTTCCTCCTCCAAAAGTTCACGGAATACTTCAACGCTGGTGCAATGGCAGTACAACTGGCGCGGCGAGAAGAGGTCGCGCCAATAGTTCACGCCATAAACCTTTGAACGATCGGAAAACATTTCACCGTAAACTTCCGTCGGAACCATGTCCCTGGCTTCCCATTCGGGGAGCTTCTCGGCTAGCTTGGCCTTGACGGCCTCGAAAACATCGTCTTCGGGACGCGGGGCGCGATAGCCGCGTTCCCATTTTTCACGGCCAGGCTTGCCGGATTTGGTGCTAGTCTGGATACGCTTTTTGTATACTACGGCGTAGAGCTGTTCGCCCATGCCGCCTTCTTGGGCAATGGCTTTGACTTGGCTGCCGTCAATGACGCGTCCGCAGTTGGGGAAGGGGCATGTGGCGTTCCCGCCGTTTATGGTACCCTCGGACTGGTCGTGTATGCTATGCACAATCTCGAAGGTGCAGACGTGCTGGGCTTCGTTTTCGACGTCGTGCGCCACAAGGCGAACGCCCGTGCCGTCCGGGGCAAGCCGCCAGTTGGGCGACAGGGGGATAAGTCCGCCGCAGTAGGGGCAGCGGATAGTGCGGGCGAAGAGGTACGTCGTATCAATTTGATCAGGAGCAAATGGTTGTGGAAATAATTCCGAAAGTCGGCTTTCAATTTGCGCTCGCCAACGTTTGGACAAGGCAGTAAAGGCAACATATACATCTTGCCCGTATAACAGAGGGATTTCTATTGTTAATTTTTCGAGCAATGAGGCAATAGGATTCAAGTCATTGGCAAGGGCATTGAAACCAAGTCGGACTGCTTCAAAAGGAATGCTTCCGCCCCCGGCGGTTGGATCAAGACATATCGCTATATCGGTGATGTTGCTTCGATGAATTTCGTAATGTATCCAATCTAGATCATCAGTCGACGGAGAATACGAAAATGCCCTTGTATATCCATATGGATCTGTAACCCGAACACCAGTACGTTTCGCTTCCGCCATCTTTTTTTGCGCAGCCACCGGATCCCCATGAATGCCGATGGCGTGTAAAAAGCGTTTTTTGTCTGCGTCCGCAGGAAGAAGAGATGCCAGCACCGCCGCCCGTGCCGCCACCAATGGCCGCCGCGCCCACCACACATGAAGATAATAGATGGGCGGCAGCGCAGTCATGGAACGACGTTCACGGACGCTTTCTTCGCTTAATTCGGCAATGGGCAGCCATTCTTCAATAAGACGTCGGGACATGGCGGAACCTCGTGGGGCAGAGTGGCTATTATTTTACGTAAAACATTAAGAATGTATATATTCACCAACGAACCGGAATCCTGTCGAGAAAAGACGCATGGCTGCGTGCTGAAGTATCACACTTGCCAAGCAGAGAGTCCTCCAAGTACGGGGGTATGAACTTCCATGATTACAGCTTTTTTTCAAAATATAAGAGTACGAAAGCAATGCAAAGCATCGAAATTCCAAGGGAAAATAAACTCCAGTTGGGCGACAAGCCAATAGTGCCAAGGCTGACGATGCCCACGCCCATACACATCACACGAAAAAAGGAAATGAATTTTTGCGTTTTCATTGTTGCCGTTTTGTTTTGGAATCCTGCGCACACACAAGGGCGTAGGCTTCAAGTACGATGTTATCTGCAGTTGACGATAAAAATTTGAAAATGGCAGCCTACTGTTCCAGGCACAATTGGTGAATTTCATCGACGGAAAAACCTGTCGCAACGGCAATCTGCTCCAAGGGCATGCCCAGACGGCGCAAGTTTAAGGCAACTTCAGCCTTGCCTCCCTTCCAGCCAGACTTTTGGCCATCCCTCCAACCTTCCTCTCGACCCAAATCCTTGCCCTTTTGGATCAAGGAATCAACCAGCTCTGCGCATGTTTCTTCAAACATTGTCCTGTCCTCCAGCAGTTCCCGCAGTGTTTGTAGGGAAATATCGCTTTCGAATCTGTTTTTGAAAATATACCAAAACCAGGAGTAAAATTTCTCTTTCACCGGCCCTGGAAAGGTCTCCATATGGCCTCTGACTTCCCGC
>JAFTCE010000107.1 GCA_017454855.1 Desulfovibrio sp. | reverse complement strand
GATATAGAGGAGTCGGTATGCGTTTTTCCAATGTTTTCAGTGAATTTACTGAAAAATGCGGCCTCGGAGCGCCTGTTCAGGCGGATGGCGAAAAAACCCTGTTGTTTGACGGCATCCATGTCGTGACCTTTCAGTGCAACAAGGAAGACCATTCCGTCATCCTGTCGAGCGAAATCTGTGATGCAGCCCAACTTGCAGAAGACGAATGGGAAATGCTCCTGGAAGCCTCCCTGTTGGGCGCCCAGACAGGTGGAGCAGCCTTCGCTGTCTCACGCAAGCTGGGCAAGGTCGTTCTCTGGAAGAGGCATGACGACGCATTCGAGGACGTGGTAGCCCTTGAAAAGGCCGTAAACACTTTCCTTGCGGCGGTTATCACCTGGAGTGGAAGGTTGGCTTCCAGCTCAAACATTCAGGTGTACGCCTGAAAGAAACAACGATAAAAAAATACTATGAGCCAGCTATCGAACATACAACCTGACCGGATCGTCCAACAGGAACTTTTGAGCCGTGGCATCGACGCCAAGACTGGCGTCTTCGGCGAGCACAAGGTGCAGTTCGGTACGGGACTGCCCATCAGTCTGGACAAGATAACGGTACCGTCCCTGCCATACGCCGGTTTTTTTAAAGCGACTAAGATTGCCAGAGGAAAAGAAGGCATAGTGCGGTCCTCAGTCGATTTGCTTATGCAGCTGACTGTGCCTAGCAACAAGCTTGACGCAGGCAAAATTCTCAGCCTTTTAAAGGCGGGTCAGACACATTTTGAACGTCTGAATGCCCTCGGCCAGCTTACGCAGGCGCAGAAGGACGACTCCATGTGGATGTTCACCAAGTCGGTTGAGAACCTCTCCAATGCCGATTTGGCCGCTGTGTATCAGAGCTTTACCTCGGCCGAGATAGATCTGTTGCAGACGGCCTTGCAGCGGGAGGGGCAAATCAATCCCGATGCCAGCGACGCACGCATGGCCGCCTCTCGTCTTTTCGATTTACAGGCGCTGGTTCTCAAGGAGGTCAGCAACCGATCCGCCGTGGGCCTTTTGGAAGACCTCAAGGCCAATAATCCCAACGATGAGGAGCTGAAGCACATAGCGCAGACCAAAAGCCTGTCCGAACAGTGGGGCACTGTGGATAACGGTCCACGCATTGCGCAGGGTGGCCCAAGCGATTTGGAAGGCCTCTTCAACGTCGCGATGGACAAGAATGATTGGGATAACATCCTCAAGGAGGATGCAGCCAACGAGGACCCTGCGCCAAGCATCTCCCAACCCAAACATGACATTTCCGCCGCCAATCTGCTGACCCTGGTGGAAGTGGCAGCGCAAAGCTCAACCGTACGTGAAAAGACTGCCGTGGCGCAGGCTGCAAAGCTTGATCGGCGGAACCTGCAAGGTGTTTCCGTCAAGGAAATGGCTGATATTATGCGTCAGTCGGAGCTGACCTACAATCTGATGCCCGAAGTGCTGGTAAAGCACATCCTCACGAATCCTGACAAGCCCATCAGCAACATCTTTCACCTGGCTGAGCAGGGTCTGAAGCCCAAGGGCGACGCCTACCTTGCCCAGCGAGACGCTGCGGAAAAGACGCTTTTTCCCGAGCTCAAGGGGCACGCCCCCAGGCCTGACGAGCGTCCCGTGTACGGCGCCCTGAACATTGGGAAGCGTCCCATAGGTGCGGTGCGTGATGATGTCTACGGCAGCGCGGCCATCGTGTTCAAGCCTTCTGTGGCAAAGCGCGCCACCTACATCGCTGATGACACCTTTTTCTCGCCGCCCTACCGCATCACCGAGGAGCGCAAGCAAAACTTTTACAGCCTCATGGGTGACGCGAACCTGCCGCAAAGCCTCGTGACGGCCCTCAGGAACCCCGAGTCCAACGAACGCAAGGAATTGGAGCAGTATTTCGATGCCTTGGCTGTGGATCCCATCGGCACCATAGGCAATTTCAACAAGCTGACCAACGGCATTGGGCGTTACCTGGAGCAGAACGAGAACGACAAAAATTTTTTTATCGCGCTCATGATCCAGTGCTTTGCGGACAAGGACGCCACGCGTACCAAGATGGCCACCTACGACAACCTTGAATCCCTGATCACAAATATGGGAGACTTCAACGGCAACGCGCTTGCCAACGCCGCCATGCAAAAGCGGGTAGGCGGAGATTCAGGCGTCAAGCTCGTGGGCGCACAGTACATCGAGGCACAGATACAGGGACCCGTTGTGCCCAGCCGGGACATCGCCGAAATACGCATCAGCATAAACGATTTGCCACAAGACATGGACCCAGTTCAGGCCCGGCAACTCCTGGAAAATTTCGGCAGGAAAAACAACATCAAGATTACTATTTTTGAAGACTACAATGCGGGAATGGCTTCCGCAGCAGAGTATAGCATCCTTGTCGCAGAGGAGACATTCAATGCGCAGCATATGGACAGGCAGGCCGTAGAGCAATTGACGCAGGACTACCTGGACAATTTCGATAGCTACATGCAGCAGAATATGAAGATGAGTCCTGAAATGCGGGATCTGCCCCCGGATACCCTGCACCTGCAGGGAGAGGCGCTCAGGCTGGCCAAGGACAAGTTCCTGAACAACCTGCACAGGCTCATGTCGCAGCCGCGCATTGGCAACAATCCAGAACGCATAGTCGGACAATCGTTTGCATTGGCCATGGTCGATATGGATCTGTTCACGAGGACTACGATTTTGCATAAGCATCTCGCAAATCTTCCCTTCGCGGGCGATACACAGAAGGCCGCTTTCGTCGAATGGATTTCCAGCTCCACATCGCTGCAGAACATAGAGGCCGTCCTTGCGGTGCACAAACAAGCCACGGCGCAGGCTGCGCTGTTTAGAGAGATCGCCGACGCCAATCCGCCCATGCCGCCTGAGGAGATAGTGCGGCGCATGGACGCCATCACACGAGAGACCCAGTCCACCCTCGACACAGCCAGCAAGAGCAGGAACGTTCGGCAGCGTATCAACCCGGAAGTTCTGGCCAGTAACACTGCTTACGTCACTCGGCTCATGCTGCAGAACGGCGAGCCGCAGTTGAATGCCATTGCCCTGCAGTCAGTCTTCGATGTTTTGAACAGCAAGGAAGTGCGCGACGTAACCGGACAGCTCACCATGGTAGCGACCAATCCGGAAATCGCCAAGACGGAGGACGCCCGCCGCCTTACGATCCTTGCGAGCAGCATGGAGCAGGCCGTAGGAAATATTGCGACCTACCTCAACAGGGAGTATGTGCCATCCACCTTGCAGAATATCTCCTTGCTGCCCCAGAATCTGCGTATAGTCATTAAGGAAATCGCCCCGCAGGCGGGCGCGACGATGGACGAGCTGTGTCCGGCGTATGTGCCTTTCCCAAAGCCCGCGCACCCCGAGGCCATGCCGACGAAGGAACCCCAACGCCGCAATTTCCTCGTGAAGACGCTGGATACCTATATGGCGAAAGAAAAGAAAGGCGGTGACTTCACCCACGGCCGTGGGCACATCACCCGCGCCTACATCTTTTCCAACGCCATGTGCAACATCCTTGAAGAACAGGGCGTTGACGTGGACCGCAACGCCGTTCTTTGCGGCATCACCGGCCATGACCTCGGCCGTCTGCGCCAGGGTGAGGACGAGTGGGAGGAGCAAAGCGCCCAACTCACCACGCAGGCTATGCAGAAAGAATTCGGGCAGGATTCCATGGGCGAGGACTACGAAACTGCTGTGGGCAACTGCATTCTGCGCGGCAAGACGGAAACCGTGGAGGCCATGGTGCTCAAGAGCGCGGACTCCCTTGACATCGGGCGCACGGTTGAATTCGATGAGCAGTATTTCCCCTTCCTTGGCGACAAGAACCCCAACAAGGTCGACGCCAATGAGCCTGACAAGTACACCGTGTCTTCTCCGAAAGTGAATGAGCTGCGCAGACAGCTTATGAAGGAAGCCAAGATTCTGGAGCTGATTACCGATCCCTCCACCAAGTACAGGGATGCCAGGATCCATCTCATGACACAATTCTCTCAGGGCTCGATACACGAGCAGCACTTCTTCTATGATCAGTACCAGCAGATCATGCAGGACATTCAGACTGAATACAAAGACGGCTGGGAGTTGAACTCCGATGCTTTCGTGCAGAAGATGGAGGATATCGTGCTGAACAACGCCGACCTCTTCCCCGTGCTTTCCAAGTACTACAGGAAGAATTAAGAAAAGAACAGATGAGCATGGTTCTCCGCATCATTGTCTTCTGCGCGATCCTGTTCTTGATTTGCCAGGCGGGAAAGCATAGTGCGCGCTCTGACCGTACTAGACAGACAACGTGCTGGCCGGCCATGCCACCAATGTGCGTCAGATACAGCAGGGCATGAACGACGCCACGAAAATGTAGGCGGGCACCGCTTTGCCGAGCGCCTCTGCCCCCTTCGTTCAGCCGGGACGGAAAAGGCGGAAGCGGGCATGCGCATGACAGTAATTGCTCCGTAACGGGAAAAGAGGCGGAAGCCTTCGGGCCGCCGCCTCTTTCAAT
>JAFTCE010000106.1 GCA_017454855.1 Desulfovibrio sp. | reverse complement strand
TGCTCGCCGTTGACACCTTGGCGGCGAAAAACATGCCGCACAGCGGCATCTACGGCCAAGGGCACGTCCTGCTCCAAGCTGAACCCGTGCTGCCGAGCCTTGGCTTCCAGCCAGCGGCGCTGTTCGTCCTCATGCAGCAGGGGGACGCGACGCCCCTGTCCGCGCCTCTGGCCATTGGCGTCGCGGACAACCAGCTTGCGCGTGGGGTTGGCCAATAGGTCGAAGCGATAGCGCACATGCTGCAAAAAACCAGGAGCGATCTCCTTTGCCGCCCAACCGGACGCCGGACACCAGCCAGGCCGCAAGGGCTTGGGGCCGGAGAGGATGTAGGCCCGGCAGCCGCTGCCCTGCCAGTCCAGACGCAGCAAAAAGTCACGATCCGCGTGGGGCATGTCGGGAAAGCACTGCCAGACGGCTTTGTGCCAGTCGTAATTGTCCAGCAGCCGACTGGCCGCCAGATCTTCCTTTTCCAGTATAGCGCGGGCAAGCCAGGTCATGACGCCCCCTCCTCTCCAGCGCTGTCCGCCTTTTCCACTGCCCAGAAGTTTCTGGCCCATGCCTCGCGCGCATAGGGCCAATTCGCCAGATCTTTCTCCAGTTGTGCGTAATTGACGGGAATACCCTTGCTCTTGGCATAGCGCACCACGCGTGTCACGCGATCGCAGATTTCCTCCGGGTCAGCGGCCAGCAGCCAGCCAAACTTGCGGCTCACCGTGCCTGGAGTGACAGCTCGGCCCACAGCATCCACCGTTTCCCAAGGGTGTTCGTCCGTATCGCGGCAGAGAGCGCGGCAGGTGTCGCCCATGTTGCCATCTGAACAGTTTTCGGGATGCAGAGCAAAAAGACCCGCCACCGTCCGCACGGCGCGGGCTTTGGGATTCTGGCCGATGCCGTCGAAACGCGCCAGATAAGGCCAAGCCCGCGTTTCTGTGGTTGGTGCCAGTGCCTTGCGCAGAGCGGCAAGTACGCCCCGGTTATCCTTGTTTTTCAGCAAAAAATCCAGCAGGGTCATGCACGCACCTCCTTGGGGAGTGCCAATATCTTGTTGACCTGGCTCCGCAACAGCCTTTGGCCAGCCACAAAGGCCCGCAACTGACGCTGCCCGTCGCCGCGACATGTCGCCCCGTAGGCGTCAAGGGCGCTTTGGCGCAGCATGTTCCGCCATTGGCTATGTTTGTCAGCAGCATCTTCGCTATCCAAGGCGTCCAGCGCCGCCCAGAGCAGGGGCAGGCCGCGTTCAACGGCTGTCCAGTAGTCGCGGGCAGCTTGAGCGCGAAGTTTGGCGCACTCCTCGCTCCGCTTGCCGCCGGCCAGTTTCAAACGCGAGGCCCAGCTACCGTCCAATGCGGCGCGCCAGCGCTCCATGGCAAAGGCCAGGGCATTGCGCTCCACATCCTCGGCGACTTGCACCTCCGTGGCATAGAATTGGTGCCCATTTGTGCGCAACATAGGCGCGGGCACATGGAAGACGGATTCCACCATGTCCAAAATGTTGGCCTGATCGCGTGCCAATCCCCCGGCCACCAAATCCACGCCCTTGTTATCGCCATCATCCACATGGGTCAGGGCCAGGCAGCCCCCGGCACCACCGGCTGTCCGGCGCACCGTGAGAGCCTGCAGTTCCCGCCAGAGGGCTTTGCCGGGCTGAACGCCCAGCACCGAGTATCCTTGGGTATTCTTCTTTCCTGTGTTGACGACGACAACGGAGGCGCTGGGTTCCGGGGGAAAATCCTGATTGACGCTGCTGAAGGCCGGATAGCTCAGACCATTGCCCAGGAGCATGGCTGCGCCACTCTTTTGCAGCAAAACGGCCCGAGACAGCGGCACCATGCGGCCCAGAAAGGTGCGCGTTGCATTGCGCACAGAGTCTGTATCGCCGGGTTCGGCAGGAAACATCTCCCAAATGGGCCTGCCCTGCCAGTCCTCACCAAGCGTGGCATAATCCCTCAGGTCTTCAACGGAAAGAAGATTCAGCCATACGGTTTCTGGAAGATGTACTCCACGCACAAAGGTGTGCAGCATGGAGCCGGGAACGCAGGGGGCATCAAGAGAACTTCGGCCTGTGGTTTGCTTGTTCCACATGACGCTGCCAATAAGCCCACCCGGGCTGAACATCTGGTACGTCAGCAAATCCAGAGCCAGCTTTTCCGGGCTGGAGGCACGACCAGGGTTGAGGGCCTCGTGATCAAAGAACGTGGATTGGTTGCCTGCTGCCAGGGCGAAATCCAGCTTGGCAGCTGGCGTGAGGCCGTCTTCTGTCCCTTCGTCGGCTTTTTTGCCCTTACCCTTGGCGTCGCTGAACAGGCCCGCCACTTGCAAAAAGGGCTTTTCTTGATGAAAAAGCTCGAAACTGTCCCGCCACTGTTCAAGATAGTCCTTGACGGCTGCGGCCAGATTCTCTCGGCAGGCTGCCCATGCCTCATAGTCCTCGGGAATGCCCTGCGCGGCATAGGCCACGCAGAGGAAGAGGCGCATGAGCGCCACGCGTTCGTGCGGACGCACGGCCACGTCGGCTATCTCGGCATCCGTAAGGCAATGAAGCAGCGAAGCCAGGCGTGGCCTCCCGTCCCGTCCAATGCAGGGAATCCAGGGGTCAAAAGCAAGGTTCATGGCGTCTCCTTTTGCACTGCCAGGCCCAATTCGCTGTCCCAGAACAAGCGTTTGCCTTCGGCGATGCCTGGCGCATCCACTTTGCCATCCGTACGCACGAGGGCGCAGCCGTCAATGTGCAGCTGCGCAAGGCGCTTGTCCTGCGGCTGTCGCGTGAAATGCCAGTCCGCCAGCCTGACGGTATTGCGGTGCAGGGCCTTGGCCTGGGCCGGTGTGGCCGCGCCCTTGTCCAGCCGCACAGGTTCGCCGCCTTCCAAGAGGCTAAGGCTATTGTTGGCATCCGCCGTGCAGAGGACAAGACTGAACTCCTCATGGTCGGAAAGGCGTGTTCGAGGAATAGTAACATCATCCAGCAAAGGTTTCCAGATATTTGTCCCCATGTTGGCAATAGTCTGTGCTGCTAAATCCTGCCCCCATTGTTCCGCTTCCAGCTCTTGCCAGGCCAGGGGGCTATCCACAGGCGCGTAGGTGGCGGCCAGCAGCGAGCGGATGCCGGAGGGCAGGGAAAGGCTTTCCAGCTCGGCCCATTGCTCCAGGCTGCGCACCAATGTCCAGGGTTTGTAGACATGCCCCTTGGCCCCAAGGGCCTGTTTGATGGCCTTGGCGTCCATACTGCGCAGTTCGTCCAATGATGCATCTTCGTTCAGCAAACAGAACATGGGGGCGAGCAGTGGACGGCTGCCGCGCTCATGCCGCCAGAGGCGGCCCAGTCGCTGCAAAAGCATGTCCGTGGGAGCCAGTTCAGAAAAGAGTGCGTCCGCATCCAAATCCACACTCTGTTCCACGATCTGCGTGGAAACCAGGATGGATCCCTTGTCGCGTTGGCCGTCGTTCTTGCCGAAACGCCGCATCCAATGTTTTTCCAGAGATTCGCGCCGAAAGAAGGGAAAGCGCGAATGCAGCAGACCTAGCTGGATGTCAGCCGCGCCGCATTCTTCCTTCAGACGTAGGTATGTTTGCTGTGCGCTGTCCACGGTATCGCAAACCCACAGCACCTGGCAGCCAAGGGAAGCCAGGCGGAGTGCCTCCCCTCGGGCTTCGTGGGCCTGGGCGTGAGTGACTCTGACGTTCTTGTCCGGCGGCGCCGGCGGCGTGCGCGGCTCAAGATGCGCGTCCTTGATGCAGCCCGTGATGCGGGGGTAGGGAGCATTGTCTTCGCCGACATCTGCTTCGCCCAGCAGTTTGCCGCGCATGGCTTCCGTGAGCGTAGCTGAGAGAATGATCGCTGTGCTGCCAAGGTTTCCCAACTCCCTGCACAGGCAGCTAAGGAGCGAGCCTGTGTAGACATCGTAGCTGTGGACCTCGTCCAGAATAACCACCTTGCGGCTGAGGGCGAAACGGCGCAGGGGAAAATGCTTGACAGCCAGCACGGCTAGCAGGGCCTGATCCACAGTGCCCGCGCCAAAGGGGGCAAAAAGGGATCGCCGCGACGTATTGAACCACAGACCGTCCGGTCGCAGCGGGGATTCATTCTGCGGGGCGTCCGCCGTGCCGGGCGCGGTCAGGGCCTTGAGGTCTTCGCAGAGCCAGGCGTTGCCGTGAACGAGCTGCGTCGGGGCCGCGTCCGGGCAAATGCGCCGAGCAAAGGCATGCACACGCTCGAACATGCGGTTACTCGTGGCCTGGGTGGGCAGGGCAAAGTACACCCCCTGGGCCAGACCCTGCTGCAGAAGGTGATAGGCGGCCCAAAGTGCGGCCTCAGTCTTGCCCATGCCCATGGGCGCCTCCAGCACGTATATCCCGGGGGTAGTGATGGCGGCAGCACAAGCCGTCTGCATGGGATAGGGTTCATAGCCGAAGATCTCGGCAAAAGTCATGTCCGGCTTTACGATCGGCAAGCCCAGGCCCACGGCGGTCACTGCCTGCGCGGCCCTGGCCCGCAGTTCCGCATCCGACATGACTATGTCCGCCGGAAAGAAGTCTTCGTCCGAGCCAAGCCAGTCGGCCAGGGTGATCAGTCCGGCCACGCCCCACAGCCGGGGATCGCTCCCATTCACCGAGGGCAGGACAGGCCGACCGCAGGCTTCCCAGAATTCACCAAGGCAGGCTTGCCGTGCGTCCTCAAGCATGTTTTCGCTTGGCGCTGGGCGGCAGGGCCGCGCCGAACCTTGCGCCAGTAGGCGACCGTGAAGCGCGCCGACCACTGCCGACCAGTAGTAGGCCGTTTTTAGGTCGTATTTGGGGTCTTCGCGCTTGCTCAGAAAAATATGCAGACTTTGCTGGGAAATGGCCGGATGCCAGCGCGTGTAGATAGTTGCCCATCCGCCGTTGACGGCCTGTTTTTCCAAGCCCTCCTGATGCAGCCAGGCAGGACATTTTTGCAGAAAATCCAAAGAAATTTTGCCCACGTCATGGGCTGTGGCCAAAAAGGACACGGCCTGCGGCGCAAGACCGTTCTCCTCGCAAAAACAC
>JAFTCE010000014.1 GCA_017454855.1 Desulfovibrio sp. | reverse complement strand
GGGGTGAGCCAGGAGGAGGCGGTGTCGCCGATGCTTTGGGCGGCCTCAGACATCGATGTTTCCGGTCGTTTCTGGCTGCCTGGCGAGGATACGCTTGCAGGGGCGGATGCCTGGCCTCGGAATATCCCCAGCACGTCTTGCACCTCTTGCCGCATACGCCGTTGACCAATGCCCGGATCGCCGGTCGCGGCAAAGCGCGCTGGTTGAGCGCGATCTGCGTACACGTTGCGGATGTAGGTCTCAGGGTTGGGGTCGAAGTTGTCATTGAGGATTTTGATCGCCGTCTTGTGCTGATTGAGGGTGGACAGGGCCATTTCCCGCAGGGCGCCAGTTTTGTCGGCCTGGATGGCCTGCTGCACTTCCGGTCGTAGTTTAGAAAATTGCCTCTCCAGGCGTGGAAGCCAGAAGCTGTCTTCCAGGCGCTCGAAGGCTTCCGGGTTGGACTTGACCATCTCCTGCCAGGCGGCTTGTCCGCCCTTGGATTTCCAGAACTCCTTGCTGTCCAGCTTGTTCCAGTCGCCACCAGTGAGGGCCTGGAACTTGTCGTGAAGCTGCTTGCCCAGGCCGCTCTGGGTTCCTGCCCAGCGGAGGAACTCGCCTACAGAACCGCCGTGGCCGCCCTTGGTGATGAAGCTGTACTTGCCCACGTCCACGCCGTCCGTGCGCGGCAAGCCGTAGGAAACGTGCGCGCTGCCCAGATTCCCGCTCTCGTGCTTGGCCAACACGCGGGCTTGGCCAGTGTAGGAATGGGGCAGGCTTGTCGCGCCTCCGTAGATGCCCAGGTCGCGTTCTGCGCCTTGCCAGTCGCCGTTGGCCAGGCGGGCATTGAGGCTGTCCGTGGCAACGGCATTGTTCAGCTTTTGCTCAAAGGCGCGCATGTCCTCGCCGGGGTGGGCCAGGGCGTAGGCGGAAAGGGCTTGGGCCTTGAGTTCGCCGATGCGCTCGTAGTCGTCGGGATTGCTGGACACGAAGTTTTGCAGGGCCGTGAACGCGCCATCGGCCAGGCTGGATTTCCAGCGTCTGTCCTGCTGCTGCTGAAAGGCTGTCCCGGCCTTGGCGTAGTGCAGGCCGTTTTGGCGGAAGAGCAGGTCGGCATGGCGTTCGTAGGGGCCGGAGACGCCGCGTTCGCGCAAGGTCTGCATGTGTGTCTGGTTGATGTGCTTCCAGGCGTTCTCGTAGTCCGTGGCGGCCTGGATACCGGCTTCGCCCTGGTGGGACGCGTCGTAGTCCTGCTGCCAGGTGGCAAATTCCTCCTGGGCGCGCAGGAGGGCTTCGGTGATGTGGCTCTTGGAAGTCTTGTCGCGGTAGTCGGTGTAGAGCTTGTTGCCAGCCTTGAGGAAGGTTTGCAGGCCGCGGTTGAACTGCTCCCAGCCTTGGGCCTCGGCCTGGGCGTTGCGGTTGGCCTGGGCCAGCATGATGCTGGCTGCGCGGTCGTCGTAGCGGGCGGAAACGTCGGTTCCGGGCTGCGGGCCTGCGGATTGCTGGCGATACTCCGGCATACCGCCGGAAGCGCGCAAGGGGACGCGGAAGGCGTTGTTCATCAGTTTCCTCTTTGGCCGTTTGACACGGCCTGCGTAAATCCATAGTCTTGGGAAAAAGAGATGCCTATGGAATCTGGAATGCTTGCCTTGAAAGTGGAGTTCCTTCCGCCTTCCCAAGAGGAAGAACGGGAGTGCTGGGTTGCGCTTTGCCCGGAAATCGACCTTGCGACGCAGGGCGAGACGTTTGAAGATGCGGAAAGAAACATGCGTGACGCTCTGGATGGCTGGTTTAGCGTATGCCTGGCAATGGGCACACTGGACGCCGCCTTAACCGAGTGCGGTTTTTCTCCCTGTCGTATTGAAGAGTTCAAGCGCGTTGCTCCTAGAATTACCGAAGGTAAGGCCGAGAATACGCTATGCCACGCCTGACGCCTTTGCACTGGAAAGAGCTTGAATCCGTCCTGTTTTCCCTGGGCTATGCCTTGATTCGTCAAACAGCCAGCCACAGGATTTACTGGAAATCCGGCTGCACCCGTCCGCTGGTGGTGAACGTCCACGGCAAAAAGCTGCTCCAGGTGGATGTCATTTCCAGTTTGTTGAAAACGGCGGGCATCACGCGTGATGACTTCCTTGCACTGCTGGGCAAATAACATATGACCGCCGCATGGATTGCCACTGTGTTGATTTGTGTTGGCGCTTTCGCCTATGCCGTTCACCTGGGCAGGCGTGAAGAACGCTGACATGGCCCCCTAGTGCCGTATAATGCCGACGCTGGCGCTGATTTTTTTCCCACTGGGAGAAGCGGGACTCCCTCCCCAGAGATTGCTGCCGAACATGCTGCCTGCCTGGCCTATGCCGCCCAGGATGGTTCCGGCGGTGGCTAAGCCGTTGTTGCCGGAACTCACGTTGTCCGCTGCCCAGCCGTAAGCCTGGGCGTTGGCATTGCTGTGCCAGGCTTGGATTTCCAGGTTACGGGCCTTGTCCAAGCCCTGCTGCTGCAAAGCCAGGGCGTCGATTTCGCCGCGCTCTGCCGTATCCAGGTTCAAATCAAGCGCGCTGCCCACGTCCACGCCTACGCCGCTGGCCCCTTGTCGGGCGCGTTGCGCGCCGATGATGCCGGCCACTTCCTGGCGTTTGCGCACGGCGTTTTCGTAGCCTTCCTTGCGGGCGGCGCGGGCCTGTTCTTCGGCCAGATCGCGGTTGCGCTCGGATATTTTCTGCTGATAGCGGTTGGCGGCCTCCTGCTGCTCGGCTTGGCGCTGCGCGGCCTGGTTTTGGGCAATGGCGCTCATGGCCGTACCGGCCAGGGACGCGGCAATGGAGACGGCGGATATGACAGCGGCGGTGGTACCGGATATGGCGGCCATGCGTTCTTCCTCTTTTTTCCTGATTCACTTTTCTTCTGTCTTTCTGCCTTTCACTAACAACTGACAACTGATAACTGATAACTGTCAACACAGCGCACCCTTGTCCCTGGCCGTGACCACGTGCAGGGCGTCCATGAGTTCCATGGCCTCGTAGAAGCCCGGAGACAGGGGCATGCCTATTCTGTCGCCGTAGAGGGGGGCTTCGGTTTCGTCCCAGTGGGCGGCGGCCAGGGGAGTGCCTTCCTGGCGCACGGCGGAGAAGGTTTCCACGGCAAAGCGCACGTCTGTCTTTTTCTGACAACTGTCCACTGATAACTGACAACTGTTGTCCATGCTAGACCTCCGAGAAATCCACGTCGGCCATGATGGCTATCACCTGCCAGGGCAGGGGCCGTTCCTGCACCAGCCAGACGCTTGTGTTGGTGGCCTGTCCGCCGTGGGGGGGGCATTCGATGTCGCCGCTGAAGGGCGGCACGGGTTCGCCCCATTGCGCGGGGATGAAGGGAAAATCGTAGAGGTGATCCATGTCCGCGCCGTACCTGCCGCCCACGCTGCGGAAGAGACGGGCCACGCACTTGCCGTAGCCGCGCATTTTGCCCAGGGTCACGCCGGTTTGGAGCTGGCCTTCCATGGGCAGGGGGGAGAGGACGGAGGTGTAGGGCAGTCCGGCATGGATGGTGGTTGCCGCGTAGGGAATGGTGATGGTGCCGTTGTGTACGATGCAGCCTTCCACCGGGGAGCCGTCGGCCAGCACGGCCACGGCGCGGCCTTCCAGATGCTCCAGGCCGGTCATGGTGTCCGTGGGGTTGGCGGTCTTCTGCGTCAGGCCGCAGTCCACAAAGTAGGCGTCGCGGATGTCGTCGGCCTGGTCAAAGGGATCGGCCAGGCGTTCCAGAAAGTAGGCGGTCTGCCCGTTCACCGTGCGCTTGACCACGAGCAGGAGGGCGTCGCCGTTGTCTGCGGCAATGGCGACCACGCTTTGCACTTCTCCGTCCGTGGGGTGGCGCGTCCAGCCTTCAATCTGCTGCTCTTTCATGTAGGTCAGGGCCAATAGAAGGCCGTCGTCGCGCACGGCCCAGATATGGCTGCCCGGGGTCTGCTGATATGCCCACTGGATGAGGGTGTGGCCGTCGAAGAGGTGCGGGGCCAGGATGGAGAGGTCGTTGCCGGCGTAGCCGTCCTTTTCCAGGGAATAGTAGAGGTCGCGCACGCGGGAGCCGTGGCGCTGCATGTGCAGGACGGAATTGCCGATGATCAGGGGCGGGAGGGACGCGCTGCCCCAGTAGGACTGGGCCGTGACGTAGGACACCTTGGCCGTGATCACGCCGTTGTCGCCGGTGGCCTTGTATTCCGCGCCGGTGGTGCCCAGGAGCAGGTCGCCGAAGCTGGCGGCCCAGGTCACGGCATTGATGGCCCCGGAGGCGATCATGTATTCGATGGGGTCGTCGTCCTGCACGGGCCGGGACTTGCGGAAGTTCTCGAAGTCACCCGTGCGGGACATGTAGAAATAGGACGGGTCTTTCTTGCAACCGGCCAGCACCATGCGCTGCTGATGGAAGGCCACAACGCCAGGATTGTTGCCGCTGGCAAAGGGGTTCCAGTTTTCGCGCGGGGTGTCGCTGGTGTCGGCCTCGTAGTTGTTGTCAATAAAGGATGTGCCAGTGGCGACGCCGATGAAGCCGTAGTACCCGGCTTCCTCGCGGTAGACGTTGTACTCGGTGGCGCCGCTGACGGCTGTCCACTCGATGCGGACATAATTCCCGGTCACCCAGTCTGACGGATGCTTGCCCAGCGTGCTGCCAGCCTTGGAGGCCACACTGATGCCGCCGTCGGCATCGACAGCGGCAACCTTGTAGCGCAGGCGGTAATTGGTTGGTGCCGTGTCGTCGGGATTGTTCCTGACGAATTCGACGCCAACAGACGTGGGCGCGGCTATGCCGTGATTCAGCTTGACCGTTTCAATGCCCCAGGCATAGACGCCTGCCGTGAGCGTGGGGGCGACTTCGCCGCCGGTGAAGTTGGTCCAGGCTATGCGCATGGGGACTCCTGGTGATTGACAAGGCGTAATATATATCTTACGAAGGCTGTATGAATACGATACGGCGAACCCGATATTTTTCCGAATGGCTGTTCAGTCTGCGCGATGCCAGGGCGCGCAGCAAGATTCTGAGCAGAATTGAGCGGGCGGCGCTGGACAATTGGGGCGACCATAAAAACTGTGGCGGCCCCATATGGGAAATGCGCATTGACTACGGGCCGGGGTATCGCCTGTACTATGCACGCCAGGCAGATTGTGTCTATCTGCTGTTGTGCGGTGGCGACAAAAGCTCGCAGAATGCAGATATTGCCTTGGCACACGAGATGTGGGGGCAAATCAATATGGATACATATATGCTCGAAACAGCGCCCTTTGATGCGGCGGAATATCTCCGTACAGACGAAGACATTCATGCCTATCTCGAAGAAGTTATCAGCGAAAATGACCCCAAAATGTTTTTGCAGGCCCTGAACACCATAGCTCGCGCCAAGGGCATGACACGGTTGGCGGAAGAAACCGGCATCCCGCGTGAAAGCCTGTACCAATCCCTTTCTGAAAAAGGGAACCCGTGTTTCTCCACGCTCTGGAAAGTCGCCGAAGCCCTTGGCTGCACGCTTGTACTCCGAAAGTCGGCCAGAGCGTAGTTGCTTTACTTCCCATCACTTTCCAGGGCCGCAAGCCTGGCTTCCAGGGCGGCCATGCGCTGCATCAGGGCGGTGTTGGCCTCTTCCAGGGCGGCAATGCGGGCCTCGGCCTTGTCGGCGCGGTCGCGCTGGTAGGCGGCTTCCAGAGCGAGGGCCTCTTCGTAGCGGACAGAGTAGAGGTCGCCTGCCGGGGTTGCCAGCCTGCGCTCCGTGTGCCACTGCTCCGGCGTGACGGTGCGCCCGTTTTCATCCAGAACTTCGTCCGCGTCCTTGATGCGCTCTTCTTCGTACTGTTCTTCCCAGACATCGTGGCAGAAGAGGCCGTAGTGTGCCGCGTCAAGCCCGTCGGCGGCGAAGACCGCCTGAATGTCCTGGGCGATAAGGCCGGAGTGCGTCCTGGCGTGTTCCCCTTTTTGGGTGACGGCAGCCTTCAGGCGGAACTGCTTCCAGTCAACCTTGCCCCAGGCGTTTAACACGGCTTCGGGTATGGCGGACACATCCTGCTTGGCGCGGGCATCGGAGGTGTTGATAGTGCCGGACACGGCATACAGTTGATTCCATCTGTGATCATTCGTGCCGAGAGATGTGGGACTCGATGTGGCAGTGCCGGACAGGGGCGCAAAGGTGTAGGACGACAGAGTGTACGTGTGCAACGTCGTTTCATGGGTGACGACGAAGCGCTGATACCCGCTGGATTTCAGCTCCGTGTAGTCCGTCTTGACCGCGTTGCTGCCCGTGCCCACCGTGGACGAGCCGATGTGCAATGTGCCGACGGTGGTGGCAGTGCCAGTTCTGGTGTCTGTGGCGCCGCGCTGCAGATAGAGGGCGCTGTTATACGTGTCTCCGCAGCGGATGGCGAAGGTGGCATTGGAGGCGTGGGACTCCTGGACGGCATTGCCCGCGTGGAAGGCGAAGCCGTTGTTGAAATACAGATGCCAGCGCCCGGCATGGGCGAATTTTATGCCGATGTCGGCGCAGCTGTCGCTTTTCCAGGAGGCGAGATTGATGCCAACGGTGCCCGTTGCGGGATTTGCACTGTTGATCCGAAACGAACTGCCGCCGATGACAATGCCGTTCCAGAAACCGTGCTTCGCGGTTTTGCTGCCGTCCATGAAAATGCCCGCAGTGATGGGCGCGTATTTGCTTGACGCCGTGCAGTGATAGCCCGCAGTCCAGGATGTGAAGCTGAAGCTGTCCGAATTTTGGTACGGGATGGCCTTTGTTTCACCTTCGGCGTTGTTCATGCAAAAGGTCTCAATGCCGATCATGTAGCCGCCGTTGTCGTATCGCGACCTGCGGGTGAAAGGGAAATATCCCGCGCAGGACTTGGACGCGCCCCGGGTTGCGATCTTGGGAACCTCATCCTCTTTGGCATCCCAGACCCTGCCGGTAATGGCCGTCATGCCGAACTGCCCGGCAAACTTGTTGTGCGCCGTGGCTGCCAGGACGGTGAAGTTCCCCGTTTTCCCATCTGTGCCATAGGCATATTCCCCATGTCCTATGCCCTCAAAGTAGCCGCCTATGACCCGGGTGAAGTTTTTATTGTCTGTGGAGAGAGTGTCGTTGTAGGTTATGTCAGTCTGGATTTTGACAACGGGATCCAGGATATTGGGATTCTCACTTGTGCCGCTGCTTGTTGGCGCTGTGCTATAGGCGACGCGATGCCTGAGGAGGGTGTTGTCCGACCTGCCATCGCCCAGATGCACCTCGCTCCAAAAGCCCGCTTCGTCATCAAAAAGGCCGTTGCCGAGGCAGCCGAAGGCAAACTTCCGTATGACGCCGTTGACACGGTATTCCCCGGCCGGGATGTATTTTATGCCGCCGGAGGCTGCTTGCCAGGCATTCCAGGCTGCGGTGTCGTCCGTCACGCCGTCGCCCTTGGCCCCGAAGTCCTTGAGACTGATGATGTCGGCGAAGCGGTCGCCGAGATAGCGGGCCGCAGTGGAGCCGGTGGCAACGATGGGGGTCAGTTTTGGATAGCTCATGCTTTGTCTCCCTTGGGCGGTGTTGAACGCTGTTAGTGTTCCGGCGAGGGTCATGCCCAGCATTGCGCGCCTATTCATGGTCTTCTCCTTGGGTTGTGTGGTTGAAGCCCCAAGGATGCCCGTATCGGTCGCGCCTGGCAAGGCTACGTTACGGCGACTGCCGTGATGGTGTCCCCCTTGGGGATGGCGTAGGTGAATTTGATGGACGTCGTGGAAATATCCACATACTGGCCGGACGTTCCGGCCTCGCAGAGAACGCCGTTGTGAAGGACCAGGAGTAGGCCGCCCTGGTGCTGCGGCACGGTGAAGGCCGTGTTGGCGGGCAGGGCTGCGCTCAGGGTTGTCGTTGTTCTGGCGAAGGCGTAGGTGGTATCCTGGGCAGGGATGCCCAGGGCGGTGATGTCGCTTTTGGCGACAGTGGCCGTGTTGCTGACATGCCCGCTGCTGTCAACCGTGACCTTGTACAGACCGGATGCCTTGGCCGTGTGCGTGGGATGCACATACTTGTTCGCGCCTTCGGCAATGCCGTTGAGCTTGGCCTTGTCGGCGGCGGACATGAGGCCGTCGGCCTCGGGCGTGGCCGTGCCTGCACCGGACAGGTGGCTGATCCAGACGTTGATGCTGTCCCCGGCGTGGAGATTCACCAGCATGGTGAAGACGTGGGACTTGGTGCCGTCGGCACCTTTTTCGTTGAACTGCATGGTGCTGTATTGGCGCACGCCGTTGACGCTAACCTGAATGTGGTGACGGCCCACGATGTACCAGAGGGGGTCGATGTCAATGTCAATGCCTGCGGGGATGTCCTCGTAGATGGTCCAGGCCATTTCCATGCAGCCGTTGCCCAGTTCCGTGTAATAGCTGTCGGCGGCGTTCTGGACGCGCAAAATCTGCTTTTCGCCTTCGGCGATGATCTTGGGACGCTCGGCCATGACTTCGGCATGGGCCTGCTCCACGTCGTGGTACGCACTCCAGAAGCGTTCGGCGTAGCCTTCCGAGGATTCGTCGAAGGTCACCGGCATGAGTACGGCGCGATCCAGCTTTTCACGCAGTTCCTGGCGTTCGGCGCAGGCCGTGTCCAGGGCGTCTTCTATGACTTGCGGGTCAAAGCGTGTGGCCGAAACCAGGTCAACGCGCTGGAGAAAGGGCATGTCACGGGTGATGGCAAGGGTCGTGCCCGAGGGCAGGGGGATGCCGCCCGGGGCGTAGGTGACAATGCCGCCAGCGTCTTCGTTGAGGACAATGCTGGCGTCTGCGCTCACGTCGGAAATGACGCCGCTGGCGTCGGCCAGGGTGACATGGATTTGGGATTTCTTCCAGACCTTGAAGGTGAAGGGAAATTCCGTGGCCGTGTTGTTGCCGTAGAACACGGCCTTGCTCAGGCTGGATTCGAGCGTCATGGACGTGCCTCCTACAGGTTGTGGCCTCTGGCCAGTATCCAGGCATCCTCGACGGGTCGTGCCTGTTCTTCGGAAGCGCAGGCTTCCTGAGCAGCCGGGATGGCTGCGCGGTAGAGCTGTTCTAGTTCCTGAACCTTCTGCGTGTTGTTCTTGAGCAGGGGCACGGCGATGAGGCAGGCCAGGCGTCGTGCCAGGAGCCCTGAAAAGGCGTCGTCCCACAAGCTCACGTTGTCCACGTCCAGGGTGTAGTCGGCATAGGCGGCGGCTTCCGTGGTCAGGAGCAGGCCGCTGGTGTCGTGGGCCAGGCGGAAGGGCACCGGGCAGAGGGGCCTGGGCCTGGCGTCCTGACGCAAGACGCGGTGCAGCTTGAGGCACTTGCTGGGCAGAGCGTAGGCGTATTCGTATTCTCCGGCCCATTCTGCGGGCAGGGCGCGTTCGGCCAGGGCAATGCGGCGCTGGGCGAAGTTCCAGGGAAAGGCGCGCAGGGTCTCGCGTCGGGCCTGATCCCAGTACAGGGCGCACTGCTGGGCCTCGGGCGTGACTTCGTTTTCTGACGCCACGTTGCGCGTGCCGATGTAGCCAAGGGCCATGTTCCAGATGCGGATTTTGCTGCTGTCCATGTTTGCACCCTAGCGCGGCGCGCCCATGCTGTGCTTGAGGCGTTCGCTTACTTCGGCACGTTTGGCGTCGTTAAACCTGTCCAGCGTGCCCACAAGGTAGCCCGTGATCCGGCGGATGCGCTCGAACTTTACACCTTCGCCGGGCAATTTCTTCGGTTGCTGCTCCATGAGATTGCTCCCGTTGTTGTTGCGGGACGGGTGCCGTCCCGCGTGCCTGGTTAACCATTCCCTCATTGGGGAAAAGCTCCTTGACGTGCCGCCACACTGTGCTTAAGAAAACAAAAAGGGCGGCAGTGCTACCTGCCGCCCTGGGCCAGTTCCACGATTTTTTTATCGAAGAGTGGCCCCTGTGAGAGGTTTCGGCAAATTTCTCTCACAGGGGCCGTGTTATTTCATCCAACGACGGATGATCCACTCAGCCACAACTGTTGCCACGATAACCGTGACAAAGTCTGCGAGGAACTGCCACATAGGCTTGCCTCCTTTAGGGGAAGCTGGCCCATGCCCTCTTGCTACCACAGACGGCAGTGTCTATCAATTTTCACAGTGATGCTATTCATCCGGCAGGGGGATTGGCCCTGCCCAAAATTCTTCTCCCTTGATTCCCAGCGGCCAGCTTCCGAAGATGCCCGCCCACTGCGTTTTGGGAATTGTCGCATCGCAGGTGACGCGCACAATCTCTTGCAGCGCTTGGCCGTTCTTGACTGTCTTCAGCCAGTACCAGCCGGGCTGTTGCGGGATTTCTTTTGTCCAGCGCATCAGCCTACAACCTGGCCCTTGTCGATGTACAATCCGGCCTCGTAGGGCTGGTCGTCCTCGCGCACGATGGCGCAGGTGAGCTTGCCTGCGGTAAAGGTTCCGCTGGCCGTGACCGCGCACTTGAGCCAGGACTTGGCAACGGCCCCGGGCAGCCAGCGCAGATAGACCTTATTGCCCTTGGTCAGCGCGGCGGCGGGGATGGTTTCGCTGGAACCGGCCACGTCGGCATAGGTTCCGGTCTCGGTGTCGCTCTCTTGGAGCTTGAGGGTGAGGGACGTGCCGCCTTGGGCGGTTTCCATGACGCGGCAGCAGACGCAGATGGGTTCCGCACGACCGGGCTTTTTCAGGCTGGTCAGGGGCACGGGGGCGCTGGCAATGCTGCCGGAGAGTGCGGCGTCTTCAAAAAAGATCAGGTTGTCGTCGAGAGTAGCATTAGAGTCTCCTTTTATGCCAGCACGGCTTCGGTGGAAACGATGGCATCGCACTGGCGGATGGGCCGACCGTGCAGCGTGGGCACGGCCTTGGAGTTGAAGAACTCGCCATAGGTCAGATGCACGGTGCCATAGTCGATGGCTTGCAGTTCCAATGCGGTGAGTACGTCCTGATTGCAGTACCAGATGGCGCGGTTGCGCATGTTGGCGGGCATGAGGTTCTTGGCCTTGATGGTCAGCGCTTGCAGGTCGATCCAGCCATTGGCCCCCTTGCGCACGGTCAACTTGCTGGTGTCGATATTGCCGATGCGCACGACAGCGCGCCAGTCGCGCACGGCCAGGCCGCAGCGCCAGTTGTACTTGTCGCCCACGACCTGGAATTTGTTGCCCGAAGCATCGGTAGTCATGTACTTGCCCAGATCTTCGTTGTGCAGACCGCCGGTGCTGCCCTTGGGATAGAGACCATGCACGGTGTCCGCGCCCCAGGCCACAAGGTACATGGAGGTCTCTTTGTTGGCCATGGAGCCGCCTGCGTTCACCACGTTGGGGGATGTCGTGGACGGATAGCGCATGGCAAAGCCGTTGAACTCGTCCGGGCTGGCACCGTTGTCGCCGTAGAAGAGCGTGGTGGCTACCTTCTGGCGCATGGCCTCGGCAAAGGCTTTGGACTCGGACAGGCGGAAGGCGCGGGCCTTGTCGCCGTACAGCTCCACTTCGGCCACGTCCAGCTCTTGCAGGGCTTCCAGCATACCGCAGACTTCCTTGACCTGGCTCCACTGGCTCTTGCTGGGCGGGGTGCCCTTGTACAGACGGCGCCAATAGACTTCGGGCAGGCCAGTGCGGATGCGGGTCAGATGCCCGTCGCTCTGGTTGCTCTCCATCCACTGCACGTCGGAAAGCACGTCGTTGGTTTGGTTCATGAGTTCGATGACTTCTCCGGCGGGCTGGCCCTTGTAGAAGTCTTCCAGTTCGGCGAGCGTGGCCACAAGGCCCTTCTTGTAGGACATGTCCTTCCTCCCTTAATTCATGTTGGGCCAGAGCCGGTCTTCCAGCGGCTTTTCCTCTGTGCCGTTGCCGCCCTGTCCGGTGAGCTTGTCCTCGCCCAGGGCCTTGCCCACGCGGGCGAATATCTTCAGCACGGCGGGATGACTGCCATAGCCGGTGTCTTCGAGCATGGCGCGGATGCTGCCGTCAGTGTCGAAGGTGGACAATGCCTTGCGGGCGTCGGCCACGTTGGCGTCGAAGTTGGTTCCGCCAAATTCCTTGTCCGTGCGGGCCTGCTGTTCCCAGGACTTGAGCTGGGCGGCTTGCCCTTCCTGCCAGGCCGTGTAGTTGCCGTGCAGGTACTTGAGGACGGCTTCGCCCTGCTCCTTGGTCAGCTTGGCTTTCTTGCACATGGCGTTGAGCTTCTGCACGTTGCCTGCGCTCATGGGATAGCCGTCCGGGGCCGTAAGCTCGTAGGGTTCCGGCGCGGGCGTTGCGGGGGGCGCGGGCGGCGTCTGGCCGGGGGCCGTGGGGGTTGGGCTGTTTTCGGGCGTCGTGTTGGGCGCAGGCGTTTGCGCGGGCGGCGCTGTCAAGACGGTGTTGCCCGGGGTTTCGCTTTCTGCGCCCTGGGTCGTGGGCATGTCAGGCATTGTTTTCCTCCTCAAGATGGGCGGCGATATGGTGCAGCGCGCCGCTTTGGCGCAACAGCTCCAGGGTTTTCACGCCGAGGCTGCGCTTGCCCTCGGCAAAGGCCAGGGTGGCAGTGTCCGGCGGACGTTCAAAGAAATTGAAGACTTCGGTTTCGGCCAGGATCCAGAGCAGGAAGGTTTTCCCGGCTGGCGACTGGGCCAGGTCGCGGGCGGCCTGGCCCAGGGCCTGACGGCCTTCGGGACTGAGCATGTTCAGGGTGTTCGGCATCACATTCCTCCCAATCCGCCAATAAGGGCGTCCACTGGCATACCTCGCCCCGGCACGTCCTGTGCCGGATGCGAGGTCGCTTCGCCGCAAGCGCGGTTGCGGCTCGCTCCGCTGCGCGGCTGCCGCCATCCTTGGCGGCCAGGGCGTCTTTCCATCACATTCCTCCCAATCCGCCAATAAGTGCGTCCATGGCGTTGAGGCCGTCCGCGCCTACCGGGGTTTGGCCCAGGTTCTTGGCGGCCTCGGTCATGTCCACGGCCTGCTGCACTCCGGCTTGGGCCTGCGTTTGCTGCGCGGCTTGGGCCTGGGCCTGGGCGCGTTGCTGGCGCAGGGCGGCCACGTCCTCGGCGCTGCGCAAGATGGACGCGGGCGCGCCCAGGTTGTCGGCATAGAGGCGTAGCACGGCGTCAGTGTCCAAATTGTCCAGGGCCTCGGGCGCGGCCTGGGCCAGTTGCGCGGCAAAGGCCAGGGTTTGGTCAATGGGGCTGGTGGAGACGAGCTTCTGGGCTTGGGCCATGACTGAGACAAATTCCACCCGCAGGCCAGATCCAGCGATGGCCTCCGGCGGTTCGGGCAAAAAGTCCTAGTCGGCCATGAGCTGATAGGTGCGCAAAATCAGGGGCGAGAGAAATTCCCTGTCCAGGCGCTCCACCACTGGACCCAGGAGGGTGAGCTTCTCGCGCTCGCGGGCCTCGATTTCCGTGGCCGTGATCTGGCGGCGGTCGTCGAGCATGAGCTGCTTGAAGAGATCGGTGTAGAGGCCGTCATGCACGGCCTGCTGCACGGCCTGGATTTTGTTCTCGGCCACGGCCAGGGTTTGGGGATTGACCTGCTGCAGGGGCTGGATGCCGCCGGCCTGCATGGACTCTACGGACAGATAGTTGACCGCGCCCGGGATGATGTTCACGCCGACACTTTTCAAATTGGCAGGCACGGCCCAGGGCGGGTCCACGGCCTTGTGTGTGCCCTTGAGGGTGGTGGCGCCCATGGCCTGCAGCATGCGGCAGTCCGGCAGGATGTTCATGGCCGGGGAGCGTCCGTAGACGTCAGTGCCGGTCACGTCCCAGCGCGGGGCAAAGGCCGGGAAGGTCTGGTAGCCACTTTCGCGCAATACGGCGAGTTTGCCGGACTGGCCCACGTCCAGGTACCAGACAGAGGCGTAGGGCATGTTGCGGCTGTCCAGCTTGCCGAAAACGCGATCCGTCCTGGGAAAGACGGCCTGGACAACGGGGAAGCGCGTGCGCTCTCCGGCGGCCTCCGCCGTGCGGCGTACATAGTCCGGGGCGGAGTCGCCGAAGGCGGCCACGATCTGGCGCGCCGTCATGATCACGGTGCGGAAGAAGGTGTCCACCTCGTTGTATTCGTTCACGTCCAGGACGTAGGTTCCGCAGGGGGCCAAGGTGAAGCGCAGGCCCGTCCAGTCGGCTGTCTCCAAAAGGAGGGCCTGACCGAAGGTTCCCAGGTCGCCGTACAGGGCATGGGCCACGTTGTAGAAATTGGAGCGGTGCAGGAGCGTGCGCATGCGCTCGGTCACGTCGTCCAGCCAGGTTCCGGCTTCTGGGGCATCGGTGCTGTCTTCCAGGGTGAGCTTGAACCAGGGCCGCACGGGACTGGTCATGCCGCCCTGCATGCCTGCGGCCAGTACGGTCATGTCGCGCACGCCAACGCTGTCCGTCTGCCTGGGGTCGGCGATCTCCGGGCGTTCGCTGCGCAGGTCGCCTTCGTCCTTATAGCGCAGGGGCAGGAAGAGGCGCGCCAGTTCCTCCCAGGTGGCTTCGTAGGGATTGCGCACCGTCTTGAGGGCCGCATGGCGTTCGGCCAGCTTGCGCACGTCCAGAGACATCGCCCTATTGTCCTAGCAGGGTCTTGCCCTGGGTGTTGCTGCTGCCCAGGCCCTCGCCGGTGAGGATGGTGGAGCGCAGGCCAGCGGCCTTGCTTGCCTTGTCCTTCTGGTTCTGTCGGGCGGCGGTGGCCGCTTCGGTCACGGGTTTGGTCACTTCGGCCTTGGGGGTTGCCGGCACTTCGGGCGTACTGACGTCGCCGCCTCCTGTTCCGAATCCCATAGTTTCCTCCAGACTTTGTTGTGTGCAGATGCAATACATACCGTCCACGTACTTGCCGCGTCGAGCCAGCCAGCAGGCCAGGGGCAGCCTGACCAGCTTGAGGAAGCCGCAGGCTTGGGCCAGGCGCAGGGCTGCGCGGTTGCTGGCAGGTGTGACGCCGTAGATGCCGCTGGCGTCGGTGTGGGAAAATATCCAGGCAAAGGCTCCGCGGGCCTGCTCCACGGCGCGGTCAAAGCCGATGCGGAAGCTCGTGAAGTCGAAGCGCCACAGGCGGTATTCTCGTTCGCTGAAAATAGCCATGCCGTGATAGTTGCCGAAATTGTCCTGGGACGTGAGCAGCAGACTGGTGAGGCGATCCCGATTCCAGCGCGGTTCCGTAAGGCGCATCCATTCGTCCAAGCGCTTGCGGCCTTCGCTCATGGCCATGTCGGCCAGACCTTCCACAATCATGCGGTTGTACAGGGCGGCGCGTGTGCGCTCGTCGCGCACAAGAGTGTAGCGATACGGCATCAGCGGTACCCCCACATGTCGTAGGTTGTGTTGGCCTGGCGGGTCTGCGTACTAACGGCTGCGGCCTGCACCACGGGCACGGCGTAGGTCAGGGCCATGGCGTCGCCACGGTTGGGCGAAGGCAGGCCCTGGGCCTTCATCTCCTTTATGGACTGAAGCTGTATCTTACCGTCCAGACGGGGCACGGTTTCGGGAGCGGTCAAGTCCTGATAGAGGACGTTGTCCGCCGGATCGATGGCCGCGCCTTCCTTGAGGGCCTGTTTCATGGCGCCCCAGATTTCGGCGCGCTTGTTGGCATAGGCCGGATTGGCGACCTTGCCGCCGAACCAGACCAGGTTCCAGGAGCGGCCCATGGCCTCGCCTGCGCTCTTGATGCCCGTGCCGTAGCCAGCGTCGATGTTCACGGCGGCGGCGTGGTGTTCGTCTTCCAGGCGGGCAATGAGGTTCGCTACTTCCACGTCGTTGTCGTTGCGCGGCATACTGATCAGGCTCTTGTGGTACAGCCCTTGGCGCAAGAAGATTTCTAGCGAGTCTTCGCCTGTCCAGGCCGGGTCCACGCCAAGAATGACGGGCGCAAAGGCGTACTGCTCTGGGCGCAGGATGACGGCCCTGGCCGCGTCCACGTCGGCGGCGGAGATGAATTGCAGGGCGGACTGGGCCGGGAACTGGCCGCGCACGCGGATTTTCACGATGTCGGCGTCTTCGCCGTAGTCGTCCACCAGGGCTTGCAGATAGTCCTTGTTGGTGCCTGGCACGTCGCGGCTGTCGATCTGCCAGGTCTTCCAGCGGTGGCGGAACTGGCGGAAGTATTCTCGGAAGCGGCCCACGTTGCGCGTGGGGTTGCCGAAGGCCAGGAAGAGGATGACGGTGTCCTCGTCGGTCAGCGCGCCTTCGGCCACTTCCCAGACGGGATCGGCGATTTTTGAGGCTTCGTCGAACATGAGCAGAATGAGGCGGCCATGATTGTGCAGTCCGGCGAAGGCTTCGGTATTGTGTTCGCTCCAGGGGATGTAGTCGCAACGCCAGGTGTCGCTGTGTTCGGGGTCGCGGCTCTTGATGCTCGTGGCCTGCACGTCCCACCAGTGGGCGGTGAGCGAGGCGCGGAACCACTTGGCGGCTTCTGGGGCCGTCTTGGTGGAGAGCTGGGTCTCGGTGTTGGCCGTGACCACGACTTTTGCGTCGGGCCAGCAGGACAAGGCCCAGTTGCTGAGCATGCCCATTGCCGCTGATTTGCCGATGCCGTGCCCGCTGGCTACGGCCAGGCGCAGGGGACTGTGGCGGGTGGCCGGGCTGGTCAAATGGTCGCGGATGGCGCAGTTGATGTCGCGCTGCCATTGGCGCGGGCCGTCATAGCCGGTCAGGGGGCCGTGATCCCAGTCCCAGGCGCAGCGCGTCCACTTGTCGGGATCGTAGCGGCATTGGGCGGCCAGGGAGATGATGCCTGCGTTGAGGTCGCAACGTTCAGTCTGCGGCATGCTGCATCGCTCGTTCCAGACGTTGGGCCAGGTTTTCCAGGCCGGAGAGTTCCACTTCTTGCTTCATTTTCCAGCGCTCGGGAGAGCGGTTGGACAGCACGAACTGCGCGGCGCGGGTGTCCGGCGGCATGTGCTTGTGGTGCGTCAGACTGCGCGTGCCCTTGTCGCTCTCTTCCAGGGTGGTTTCGGTGTACTCGTAGCCCTGGGCGCGCTTGATGAGCGAATCCTCCACGGTGGTGACGTTCCAGCGGTCGCGGCCTTCCTGAAGAGCCATTCAAATACCTTCAGTGCGCGTTTTTTTGGGCAAAAAAATGCTTGACAGGGTTTTTGACGGGGAGTTTCAGATTTTGGAAAACTAATACATAAACTTCGCGGTTCTGCTCTTCCACGTCATTCTGTGTTCTCAGACGCAGTTGAGGTGACTGGGTGTTCCTGTTACTACAATGAATTATTAAATGTGGCGAACGTTTCTCAAGAAATTCAAATGATTAGTGCCAAAAACGGGCAATTTCCTCGGTACATTTTTGCGCGTCGGCGCAGAAATTGCCGGGGTTTTGCTCATTTTCAGAGGTCGAAAATGGGGCGCAAGTCTGCGGGATGTATGGGGATTGCCAAGGGCGGGGGCGAGAGGCTTATTTGGAAAGGCGTGTGTTTTCAGGGGGATGCGGTGGGAGACGGAAACTTGGGGAAGGGCCTTGATATTGTGGGCAAAATTTCAGATATACCTGCTTCTTGTTTACCGTAAGGCACGGCAGGAAAATTTGACGGAAGAACAAAAGCGGGTTCTGCAAACCTTGGTCAAGGGGTTGCTGTAATGGACGATGAGCTTTTTGCGCAACTGCAGGCCAGTGTTGCGGAGGCGGCGGCAATCGCCAGTGGACAGGCTGAGCCTTCGCGTGTGTATCATATCGACGGTCAACGCGCATTTGAATCGGGAGAGGCAGGGAATTTCAGCCTTCCTTCACCTGACCGTCCACGACGCAATCCAGAAATTCCCGCAGCCAGGACGGGTGAATGCGCCAGTGGCGTCGTTTGCCCGTGACGCTCATGTCCTTACCGCGCAGGCGGCCCAGGCTAACCAGCTTGCGCGCATGGCTGGGCGCGATATTCAGGATGCGGGCTACGTCGCCGATTTTCAGCCAGGTCTCGTCAGTTGCCGTAGGCATGTACTGCCTCCATGTGCTTTGCTGCCGCTCGCTGCGGCTCGCTATTCCAGGTTCCGATGTAGCTCTCGGTAGACTCGATGTTCTTGTGCCCCAGGGCGCGGGACGTTTCCAGGAGGGGATTGAGGGCCGCGCCCTGGCGATACTGCTCCAGGAAATAGCGATTGCTCTGCTCGGCAAAGGTCTTGCGCCAGCAGTGCGTGCCTAGGCCGCCCTTGTCGTAGTCCAGGCCAGCGCGTCGGGCCGCCTGCGTGAAAATGCGCCAGGCTTCGGCCACGCCGATGGGCCTGTCTCCGGCCTGGGAGCGGAAAAGCCACTGCTCGCGGGAGAGCAGGCCGTGGATAAGAAGCCAGTCCACGTGCCGCTGAATGGCCGCACGCGCCGGGGCGGCCAGCTCGATGACGCGGCCTGAGAGTTTGCGTTTGACGTTGGCGCGGGCCACGCGCACACAACGCACCACCTGCTTTTGGCGCACGACGTCGCCCACGCGCAGGGAGAGGGCTTCGCTGACGCGCAGGCCGCTGGTCACGCAGAGCAGGTGCAGGGCCTGATTGCGCAGGCGGTAGCGGCCCCAGAAGGCGTCGAACAGGGCGGCGCATTCCGCCGGAGTCAGGGGACGGCAGCCGCGCATCAGGCGTCCTCCGCGCTGGACGGGTACAGGGGCACGCGCGCAAAGCGCGGATCGTGGTTGCAGCGGCAGCGGTAGAGCCAGCGGTAGCTCAAATTTTCCACGCGGGTTTCCACGAGGACGAAGCCGGGGATGCGCGGATCGTATTCTGGGCAAGCTGCATGGACTGCCTGCTGTCGGTAGCGTTCCGCTTCGCGCTGGCGCTTGTACTCCTCGTACAGCTCGGCCAGGTCGCGGCTCACGTTGTCGCCACGGTACAGGCGGGATTTCTCGGCGATGAACTTCCGCACACACCAGGACGCTGCCTCGCCGGAGGGGATGTGTCCGGCCACGTCGTACCAGGCGTTGACGGTCTGCGCTGCTGGAGCGTCCAGGTTGAATGCCGCGTAAATCTGGCTTATGGCCGCGTTAAAGTCCGCTCTGTCCATGTCCTGCCTCCCTGTTTCGTTCGCGCTCGATGGCTTCCATGCGGGCGAAGAAGTCCATGCCGTCCATGCCGCCATCCTGCGGCTTTTTGAACGCTGGCAGGCCCATACGTCGCCTGTCCTCGGCCAGGGCCGTGAAGACCCACTTGCGCAGGGCCAGGTAGTGCGACTTGTACGGGGCAGCGCCCTTGCGCGCACCCAGGTGCAAGTCCAGCTTCTCGATGGCGGCCTTGGTCTCCTCCTGGCCGTAGTCCTGCACCAGGCGGGCGTGTTCGGCTTCCGTGAGCAGGACATTGCCGAACTCGCCATAGGGCTGCTTGGGTTCGAGCTTGCGCTTGCGTCCGGATTTGGGAACCTGGGGCGTGGCTGCGTCAGTGGCATCTTGTGCGCAGGCATCTTTTTGCGGCAATGAGGAAGGCGCGGGCGTGCGCGCGCACTCACGGTTCTTGGTAGGTTCTTCTTTGGGGTTTACATTACAGGGGGGGTATGGGGGGGAGTCCCGAACTGGGTTCGGGGGTGGGTGAACGGTGTTCGGGGCGAACTGTGTTCGGGGGTGAACTGGGTTCGGGGGTGAACTGGGTTCGGGGGTGGCGGAACGCGGCATGTCCTCGCGGCTAGTTACGCCGATGAGGGTATAGACGGTGCTTTTGCCCGCGCGCATGTCGCGCCGAATGAGTCCGCGTGTCTCCAGCTCCGCAAGGATTTTTTGAATGCCCCTGTCGGTCAGGCCGGTGTCGGCGGCCAGGCGGCGCAGGGACGGCCAGCAGGTGTGATCCTCTTCGGCGCGATCGGCCAGAGACAATAGCAGCAGCTTTTGGGCCGGGGTGAGGCCGCGCTGCTTCCATGCCCAGGTAGTGGCGTCAATACTCATGTGTCCTCCTTCTTAGAAAAAACAGGCGTCGTTGGCGGGTTCTTCGCCGAGTTCGTAGCGACCGCGCTTTCTCCAGCAGGCGGCGCAGCGGTAGTTGTTTGTGGGTTTGCCGCAGTCACAGCAACGTCTGGATGCCGCAGCTTCTCTGTTCTGCTGGCGGGTTTGTTCGATTTTTTTGTGGATAGCCAGTTGCCGTGCTTCGGAGGGGGTGAGGTGCTGCTGGGCTTGGCGGTCAGCCAATTCTGCCTGCCGTATTTTTTTGAGGTATCGTTGATGTGCGCGAAGTTTTCGGCGTTTGGCTGTGCATGAGGGGGAACAATATTTTTGCACCGGGACCGTGGTCGCAAAAGCAGCGCCGCAGACGGGGCAGACGCGCTCGTAGATTTTTTGATGGGGCAAGGGAGCAGCGATCATTGCGCGCTCCTTGCTGGCATGGGGAGGCGATGTGCGAAGGGGGATGGAAAGATGCGTAAAGATTTACTCGGGTTGGTCACCAAATGGTCACCAAAATAGAAAAGAGGATACCGGAAAAATCCGTGTATCCTCTTGAAATTTCTTGGTGCGCTCGGCGGGATTCGAACCCACGGCCTTTGGCTCCGGAGGCCAAGGAAGGCCCATTTCTCGCATTTTCTAGGATATTCCCCAAAATGCCAAATTGTTCTTGACTTCAGGTAGTTAGGTTTATACCTTGGAGCTAGGAAATTCCAGGAAATTCCAGCTCTCCACAAGACAAAGGCGGCACAGGAGCGGCACAGATTTTTTACACATAGGGGACAAAAAAATGACTGATAGATGGGTAACTCTTGAGCGCGGCATACGCTGTCGGGAACATTCTGGCCGCATGTACAAGGGCAAGCCAGACCGCTACTTCACACTGCGCTTCAAGGTAGGCGGCACAGAACACCACGAAAAACTTGGTTGGGCATCCGAAGGCATGAACCTTGCCCGAGCCAGAGCTGAGCTTGCCCGATTGAAGGCGGCGGCGGCTACTGGCGAAGGAGCCGTAACCTTGCGTGAACGTCGTGACGAAGCTCAACGCAAGCGCGAACTTGAAGAGGCTGAACCAACACTGTTACAAGTTTGGGAAGAATATGCTGAAACTCTAAAAGGGCGTGGTGGGTATGCGGCATCAAAATCTAATCTTAAGCATATCCGCTCTTTGCTGACCGTAAAGATAAAAGATTTGAGAACACGTCACCTTGACGCGTTGCGTAGCGACCTTGAACAGCATGAGTATTCTGCACAAACGGTAAAACATTGCATGAGTCTTGTGCGCAGGGTTATCCGTTGGGGAAGCAAAAATGGGCGTTGTGAGATGCCTGCATTGCACGTCTTGAATTTTAATGTGCCTTCATTCGACAACACTGTGACAGAGTTCCTTGATGAGCAACAAATCCAAAACCTCTTGGCTGCACTTGACAAGTACGACAATCAACGACTTGCAGGAGCAATGCGCTTTGCCTTGGCTACAGGCATGAGACGCGCTGCAATTTTCGCCTTGCGCTGGAACGACATTAGCTTTGAACGCAAGCAAATACTCTTGCGGGCTGAAAGCGCAAAGAATGGAAAAGTTGCGCATATCCCACTGACGGCTAGTGCTGAAGCAATCCTTGTAGCTGTGAAACCTACTCGGTTTGGTATGAATGACTTTGTGTTCGGTGAATGCAATGCCTACAACCGTGCTGTAAAAAATCTTACTCAGTATGCAGCGCAGTACTTGCCCGAAGGGTATCGCCCTTGGCATTCCTTGAGGCATACTTTCGCAAGCCAGATTGCGTCTAGTGGTCAAGTGGACTTGCTGACTTTGCAACGGCTATTGACACATAGAGACAGCGCGGCTACATTACGATACTCGCATCTGACAGACGCTGCAACGCGGCGTGCTGCCAACATCATGGATAATATTTTTCGTAAGGCTGCTAATGATGCCGCAGGAAGCGAACCGGAACCAACAGAGCGCAGGGCCAGGGTGACGGCGTTCAGAGGAAGCTAGGCCAGGTGTCCATATGTGGAATGTTGTCATACCCCACAAGGTTGGGAAATCAGCTAAGGCATTGCCAAAACCCGTACAAGATAAGCTGATAGCCCTTGCACTGGACATACAGGCCAATGGGCCTGTTCGTGGGAACTGGCCGAACTACGGCAAACTGGACGGC
>JAFTCE010000105.1 GCA_017454855.1 Desulfovibrio sp. | reverse complement strand
TTGGCGCATTTATTGACGGCTGCAAGCGGAACTATCTGATTGCACGCCGCGTTAAATTCCTTTTGCAGGTCTTCAAGTGCGGCGTTCTGTTCCGCTGTTGTGAGGAGCTTAATTGAGATGGTACGCTTCATATGGGAAAAATAGTGTGTAACAACTTGGCAGTCAAGAAAAAACCTTGGAGGCGGCGCTTCCTCCTCAGCATGAATGCCGAGGTTTACGCGCCGAATATTTGATGATGACCCGCATCAAGGTGGCCTTGAACCCTGCCACAGAAAGCGCAAACTCGCTTTGTGTCCCATACACGACCTTGCAAGTCAAGAATACCAGCTTCCCCATGGAACAATAAACCTTCCCGCAGCCTACCTGCCCCCTTGCCTTTTCTCCTGAACGCGGCTGAACTTGCCCTGTACGCTTGTGGCGGCGTGCGACGGCATTTTCACGCTGATGGCAACAGGAGAGCATCATGGGCAAGCTCTACGGCTACATTCGGGTCTCAACCACTGAACAGAACGAAGACAGACAGCTCTACGCCATGCAAGAACACGACGTTCCGCAAGAGAATATTTTTTGCGACAAGCAATCGGGAAAGGATTTCAAGCGACCCGGCTACCAGGCGCTGATGGAGAGACTGCAGCCCGGCGACGTCCTCTGCGTGGCAAGCATTGACCGCCTGGGCCGTAACTATGTGGAAATACAACAACAATGGGAACTGCTTACCAAGCGGAAACATGTGGACGTCGTGATCTTCAACATGCCCCTGCTGGACACGCGCCTGTTCAAGGATCTGGTCGGCACCTTCATTGCCGATCTCGTTTTGCTGATTATGAGTTATGTTGCCCAGAACGAACACGAGAACATCCATGCGCGACAGGCCGAAGGCATTGCCCGAGCCAAGGCCAAGGGCGTGCGCTTTGGACGCCCCCCGAAGCCCCTGCCCAGGGAGGTGCGCCGTGCGCTGGATTTGTGCGCCCAAGGCGCATTGAACACCTCGGAGGCGGCGCGGCTGTCCGGCAAGGGACGTTCCACGTTCTGCTACTACATGAAAAGAGCCGGACTGAGACCCAAAATCGTCTACCCGCACCGGAAAAACCGCGATTCGCACGTCAGCGTCACGAGTGCCGACATTGTGAACGAAGTCAAGCGCATGCTCGTCCCCGTGAAAGTCTTGAAGGAAGCGCATGCGCTCCTGTCCGGCAGCAGGGAGAAGGCCGACGAGGAGATGTGCAAAGCCCAGGAGCGCAAGATTTTGCGCCAGGAAAAAAAGCTCAACCGCTCCAGGGCAGAGGTTTTTTTACGTGCCTACCGCCTCTGGCAGGAAGGCGTCTTGCAGGCATCGGAAGCGGCCAAACTGCCCGGCATACGCCGAGAAGAGTTCCTCCGCTTTGTGAAAAACGTTGAAAAAAGCGGCCTGGCACAATATCTCAGGCCAGAGTCAGCGCCATCCGAGGACTGACGCGCTAGGCAGGAGTCCTTGCCGTTCTACCCTCGGAAGGCAGGGCTATCCTCGGAAGGCAGGGCTAAGCACTGGGTGCCCGTTAGGCGCAGCACCCGCCTGCCCGCACTAGGGACGCTCCTCCCGTACCATGCGCTCCAGCCTCCTGCTCAAATACCATCCGCAAGACATGGCCAGGAGCGCCAGCAAGAGAGCGCTCCAAAATTGATCCTGCGTGAACAGGGCCACAACCAGCAAGGCTGCGCCGAGTTTTTCCAAAAAATCCGCCGTGAACACGGTGACGTTGCGTCTTTGAACTTCAGTCATCCCAAGTTCCTTTGCTGTTTCAATCCACGCTCGGCCCTATCCGCAGACTGACTCCGTCAGCATACGGAGAGGAGCCATGGGGATTACCCCCGTCATTCCTCTGTCAAGGGCGCATGCGGCTTGAGTGCGTCCCTGCTCCACGCGGCGTTGCGCAACATGGCCCGGCCCACGCCCAAGAGATCAGCGGCGCCCTTGTGCAGCAGTTCCTCGGCCTGGGCAGCGGTTTGGATGCCGCCCGTCAGCAGCACGGGCACGGAGACGGCCTGCCTGATGGCCAGCGACATGTCGGCAAACCAACCTGCTTCGTCATGCCCTGCCCGGGTATAGCGGCACATACCGCCGGAAATATCCAAGAGGTCCACACCGGCCTGCTCCAGACAATGCGCCGCCGCCACGGCGTCCTCAATGCTGCTGCCGCCCGGCATGTAGTCTGCCCCGCCCAGACGCACGGCCAGAGGGAAATCTCGGCCCACAACCCTGCGCACAGCTTCCACGGTTTCCAGCAAAAAGCGCAGGCGCGTGTTGAGGCTTTGGCCACCGTAGTCGTCCGAACGCCTGTTGGTCAAGGGAGAATAGAACTGGTTGAGCAGGTAGCCGTGGGCAGCGTGGATTTCCACCCCGTCAAAGCCGGCCTGGCGCACCCGCGCCGCAGCTTGCGCAAAGCGAGCGACCAGGGCCTGGATTTCCTCCACGGTCAAGGCACGCGGCACTTCGTTCGTGTCCAAGGCCGGATGGGGCACGGCACTGGCGCTGACCAGCTCGGTGTCCGGCACAGGCTTTTTCCTCTGACTGCCCGCGTGATTGAGCTGCGCAAAGAGCCGACTCGGGCCGGCACGGTGGACGCTCTCCGCCAGCCTGGCAAGCCCGGGCAGGGCCGTGTCGTCGGCTACGGAAATCTGGCGCGTGTCCACGCGGCCACGAGCATCCACAGAGCTGTGTTCGACAATGATCAACCCCGTACCGGCCTCGGCCCTGGCGGCATACCAGGCGCAGAGTTCTGCACCTATCAGACCGTCAGCTGCCTTGTACGTGGCCATGGGCGGCATGACAATACGGTTGGCGATGGCAAGGCCATTGACGCTGATGGGCTGGGCAAGCAACATGGAGCGTTCCTTTTTTTGCGATTGACGGTCGGGCCGCATTCCTGTAGTTTTGGCCTATAAACCTTGGAGGCGGCGCTTCCTCCTCGGCATGAATGCCGAGGTTTCCGCGCCGAATATTTGATGAACACAAGCGACTGCCCGCTGGAGTATACGGCCAATCTCCTCGGCGGCAAATGGAAAATCCGCCTGCTCTGGGCCGTACACATGGCCGGAACCATCCGTTTCAACCAGCTCAAGAGGGAACTTGAAGGCATCACGGATCTGGCCCTGAGCAAATGCCTCAAGGATTTTGTGGCCAGCGGCGTCATGCGTCGCGAGCAGTATAACGAAATTCCGCCGCATGTGGAATATTCCCTGACCGAAAACGGCCAGCGCCTCGTGGCGGCCCTGGCTGAAGTGCGCCAGTGGTCGCGGGGGCAGAACCGCCAATCTCTCTCCTGACAGCCATCCCCCCTACTCCCGCAGATGGCCTGCACGACATTGTGCCCGCAGGCCACAGCCTACAGCTACACCCTGGCCGCGAGGGCCTGAAGTGTGGCCTTTTCCCTGGCCACTGTCGTGGCTTCGCTGTGGCCGGAATAGAGTACGGTCTGCCCGGGCAAGGGCAGGATTTCCCGCACCAGGCTGGCCCTGAGCTGCTGGGCATCGCCGCCGGGGAATTGGCTCGTGCCCACGCTGCCTCTGAAGATGGTGTCGCCCACAAAGGCCAGATCCTCGTCCAAAGCGCGGTACAAGACGCTGTCCGGGCTGTGGCCGGGCACGGGTACGGCCATGAGTCGGCACGTGCCCGCTGTCAGCAGCGGACGCTGGCTGGCGTCGAAATAGTCCACGTCCTCCAAGGTTATGGCCGAGCCACATTGGGCAGAAAGGTTGCGCCAGGGATCTTCGGCATAGGCCCGCCCTTCCAAGGCCATGCCGATGGGCACGCCCAGGGCCTTGCGCAGGGCGTCAGCCGCGCCCAGGTGGTCGAAATGGCCATGCGTGAGCAAAATGCGCTCAATGACAAGGTTCTTGTCCGCGATGATGTCAAGCAGCCTTTCGGCTTCGGCCCCGGGATCCACGAGGAAGCCGCGCATTGTGCTGTCGTCGGCATAGACATAGGCATTGACGGCAAAAAAGCCCTGTACGGGGATCTGCAGTAGCATGACGATCTCCCCATCAGATACGGCAGCCGTCTGGCCCGCAGACATGACCGGCACGCGCTGCTGCCCGGCCCTCCTCAGACGACAGCAGTCCGGCCAGTGTTGCCCGCAGCACGGCGACAGGCTGGGCGCCGCTGATGGCCGTCTGCCCATCCAGAAGAAAATAGGGCACGCCGTGAATGCCCAGGCGCGCAGCCTCAGCCTCGTCCTGGCGTACCTCGTCCGCATAGCGGTTTGAAGCCAGCATGTCCCGCGTTTCCTGTGCAGAAAGCCCCACACTGGCGGCAATGTCCACGAGAACGGTGGCGTCGGCAAGATCGCGGTTGTGCGTAAAATAGGCCGCAAACAGCCTGTCCACGATTTCCGCATGGCCAGCAGCCAGGCCGAATTTGGCCAGGCGGTGCGCGTCCCGCATGTTGCTGTAGTTGGTGCTGGCATAGTTGAAGTCCAGGCCCTCGGCGCGACCCAGCTGACTGATATGCTCGATCTGCCTTTGTGCGGCCTCAAGGCTCAGACCATACTTGCGGGCAAAGCGCTCCGGTGTCGTGGTCTGTACGCTGCGGCTGGCCGCAGGATCCAGCTCAAAGCTCTTCAGCTCTACGCTCACCTTGTCTTCCACGCCCAGTTCGCGCAGGACGCGCCGCAGGCGAACCTCGCCAATATAGCAGTACGGACAGGCAAAATCCGACCAAAGTTCGATGTGCATCGATCATTCTCCCGTGTTTTTTCCCTACTGTACACACGAAAGAAGAAGACGCAAGTACTGAAAAAAATGTGCGTTGCTATACAAAAATAAAGGGCGCATGTGTTCACAGAAGAGCTGAGCGCAACACGGCCTGCTCTTCTGTGCCATGCAAGAACGCAGCATCCATCTTCCAGCCGCGCAAACCACGCGTCCACGCGCAAGACGACATGCCGCTTCTCCTGCCTTTCTGCGCCGTCGAAACGCTGTTCTTGCCACGGGCTTGACGCGATGCCCTTTCCCCCATACAGACAATATGGATGCGGGCAACGCGACTTTTCCCACAAGGCTCTCTTCTTGCGCCAATGAGGAGGCTCATGCTACACATACAAGCGTAACCGAAGAGCTGCGCGAACAAGTGCGTATAGCTTTGCGTAAGGATATCCTGTACAATAAAGCCAGGGTGAGCCGGGAAACAAGAGGACTCCCGACGTCATGTCGTGCCTCCCGTACAAAACTGAAAGGACATATGCCACAAGCACTCGTGTAAGGATAGAAAGCTATTGTATAAAAATGAGATATGCCAGAAAATTGATAGCAGAAAAACGTGAGGAGCATAATGTCGCTGAAGACACAAATTCGTGAATTTGTGAAGGGGCTTACACTTTTTGACAATATCCTTTTCTTAAAAGCAGCCGAGGATAGGGATTTTTGTGAAGAGATTTTGCAAATAATTTTAGATGATCCCGTCGTATCAGTGATTGAAAATTTACCACAGAAAGAAGTATTAAATCTTCAGGGAAGGTCTGTTGTTGTGGATCTTCTATGTACCTTAGGGAATGGGAAAACAACGGTCGTAGAAGTTCAGAGAACTGACTCAGAAGATCATATACGGCGTGTTCGGTATGATGCGTCACTGATTACAGCAAACATTACTGACCCTGGTAAAAAATTTTCAGAAGTACCTGATGTTATCATAATATATATTACCAAATTTGATCTATTTAATAAAAATGCAACAAAATATACAGTAAGAAGAACGTTAATTGAATTTGGAGATGAATTGAATGATGGAGAGCAGATAATATTTATTAATTCATTTGTTGATGATGGTAGTAAACTAGCTAGATTGATGAAAGTATTTACAGGTAATAAAAATTATCAAAAAGAGTTTCCACATACTTATGATCGAATAGCATGTTTTACAGAAAAAGAGGAGGGCATAGATATTATGAGTACTCGTTATGAAGAATTCTTTCAAGAATATTTGAAAAAAGCAAAAGAAGATGGAATAAGGGAAGGTATAATGGAAGGCGAACAAAAAGGCATTCATGGTGCAATTTCCATATGTAAGAGATTCAATGCATCTTACGACGATACATTGCATGAAATTTTAAGAACATATCATCTGTCACAAAGTGATGCTGAAAAATACATGGATAAATATTGGATGTAATCCATACATCCGTTACTCTTGGCGATGAACTGCAACAGGAGATGCAAAACAGGCTTTTCGCTACAGCGCGTGGACAAACCTCTTTTTAAACTCAGTTCTGCGCGAACTCACAAGCCTGATATGTCACGCTCTCCTTGTACCAGACACAAGGTTCCTCGCTACAGCATATGGGTAGAGCTGAAATTCGGCTCTACGATCATCGGTAGGAAAAAACGTTTTTCGACGTTTCAAGGCTCTCTTCTTGCGGCGAGGTAGGCGCAATGACCACCAGTCTCACTTCCGGTCGTCCGGCGCGGCTGCTCATTGCCTTTGCCCTGCCCATGATGCTGGGCAATGCCTTTCAGCTCCTCTACTCCATGGCCGACATGATTATCGTGGGCCGTACCCTGGGCGTGGAGGCCCTGGCAGGCGTGGGGCTGACAGCGCCCCTGGGCTTTCTGTTCATGGGCCTGGTCATCGGACTGTCCCAGGGTTTTTCCATTGTCTGCGCCCAACTCTACGGGGCCAAAGACAAGGCCGGTCTGCGTCGGGCCTTCAGCGCCAGCCTGGTTCTGGGCGCGCTGCTCGCCGTACTCCTGGCCTTTTCCTCCCTGATGGCCGAACCGGCCCTGCGCTGGACCAATGCCCCGGCTGCGGCCTTTGGCCCGGCCCTGGACTATCTGCGCATCACCCTCCTTTCGGGCGGCACACTGGCCTTCTCTAATATTCTCTCGTCCAACATCACGGCCCTGGGGGACAGCCGCACCCCCTTGGTCTTCCTCATCCTGACCTGTCTGCTGAACATTGCCCTGGATTTCCTGCTCATCGTGGGCTGCGGTCTGGGCACGGCAGGCGCGGCCTGGGCCACGGCCCTGTCCATGGGCATTTCCGCCCTGCTCTGCCTTGTCCACATCTGGCGGCGCATCCCGCAATTACGCCCGCGCCGCAATGACTGGCGTCACCTGAACTGGGCCATAATTTCCCGCCATCTGGCCCTGGGCCTGCCCCTGGGCCTGCAGGGCGCGCTGATCAACGTGGGCTTTCTGGCCGTGCAGACGGCTCTCAATGGCCTGGGTGCCCAAGCCGTGGCCGCCTGCACCACTGTGGCCCGCGTGGACGCCCTGGCCGTGATCCCCCTCATCAGCATCGGTCGGGCCATGTCCATCTATGTCGGGCAAAACCTGGGCGCCGGACGACCTGAGCGCGTGCATCAGGGCCTCAAGGACGGCTGCCTTGTGGCCGTGGCCTATGCCTGGCTGGCCGCCGCTGTCTGCGTCCTCCTCGGCGGCCCGCTCATCCGCATCTTCGTCGGCCAAGACCAAGAAAGCATCGTCACCCTTGGCCTGCGGCTCTTGCGCATACAGTGCGGCCTGTACTGGCTTTTGGCCGTGATGTTCGTCCTGCGCAACACCCTCCAGGGGCTGGGCAAGGGACTCATCGCCACGGTCTCCGGCCTACTTGAGCTGGCCGTGCGCTGCGCCGTGGCCATCTTCCTGGTGGGTCCGCTGGGCTTCGACGCCATTTGCCTGGCCTCGCCCCTGGCCTGGGCCGGGGCCTTGCTGGCGCTCATCCCGGCCTATGCGCTCTGGAAACGCGGCCTGGCCCGCTAGGACTCTGTGCGTTTTTGGCCAAGAACGCACCTCAAAGACTGGCCAGTCGCAGCCTGCGGCTACGGACAACTGCGCTAGGGCGTTTTGACGTGTATTTTTGCAAAAATATTCTAGAGGCTGCTGTACGTCCTGCGGCTATGTGCAGAGGTAAGGTCAAACTGCGCTAGGGCCGCAGCCTGCCTGCTTTTGCAAAGCGCTGTACGGCATTGCGCAAGGAAAGAGCAATAATGACTTTATAGGGTTCCGAGCGGGCCAGGGCATCGTCCTTGGGATTGATGATCACGGCGGCCTCAAACAAGATGGCCGGACATTGCGCGCTTTTCAAGACCACGAGATCGTCGAAACGGTATATGCCCAGTTCAGCATCAAGAGCTTGTCTGTGTTCCCCGGGGATCTTTTCCGCATGATGTCGGCTGGGGCGCAGGCCCCATGCGCGCAGATTGGCGCCGAAGAGCCTGGCAAAACGCAGAGATTCCTCATAATAGGGATTTTTTTGCGAGACAAAGATGGCATAACCTGCGGCATGATCCGAACAGGGAAAGCCCTTGGGATAGGTAATATAGATTTCCTGCGCGGAATCGTGGTGGATGGAGACAAAGAGCCGCTGGCCCTGTGTGCCCCTGGTGCGCTCTCTTAGATCCATTTCCTGCTCAGGGCCACGCGTGGTGCGGAAGCGGATCTGCTTTTCCTGGAACACATGCCCAATAGCCTCCACAAGCGCATTGTTGTAAGCATATTCCTGACCGCCAGAACAACTCATCGTCCCATACTGCGTCTTGGAATGGCCAGGGTCGAGTATGATGGCAGCATCGGCGCTCTGCACGTCTTGCGGCCAGCAGCACAAGAGGCACGCGCACAGGCAGGCAAGAAGCCCTTGCACTGCACACACGGCGCGCTACCCCCAAAGGCCCTGTACTTGGGGCGGCAGGCTGGACGCGATCCTGGTTACTGTTGCCTCCCTGGGGATGCGCCGTTCTTTCCAGGCAATGACCTGCGCAAGAAAGCGGGCCTGTTCCAGTTCGACACGGAATTGCATACCTAGCTCCTTACGGTTTCTTCTCGCAGCTCCTCATGGAGCAGTTGGAAAACAGGGAGAACAACTGTGGGCTATCGCGCCCCATGTCTACAAAACGCTTCACGCGGAAACGCTGCCTTGCAACCAAGCAGCTCTTTCTTCCACAGAGATTTTCAACAGCTCTGGTCATGGCAACATCTGCCATTTATGTCAGGAAGTACGGTAAGGAGGTCAAGAAAGAACCGTGTCTGCATACTCTCTCCTCTTGCATGGCGGCGCGCCCCTGTGCTAGGAGGGCAAAGAGAGGACGAGCCATGTCGTACAGTCAGAACATACGCGAGGAAGAGCTGAAAAACAAGGTTGCTGCGGACTATTTCGCCGCCTACGACACAACGCAAATTGTCGGAAATATTGATTTCTGCGTGGTTGCCGAGGACGAAGTGAACACCCCGTACCTCTGGGCTGAGGCCCAAAAGGGCCTGCGGCAGGATATTTACGAATCCTTTGTGCAACTCATTCTGACCATCGGCAAGGCGCGTGCCTACGAAAAAAATGCCGCCGCTGTTTCTGGGGGCCTTTGACGCGGCCAAGATCGCCTTTGTCCACTACCATATTGTCATGCCGATCCGGCCGTCATCGTAGAGACGGGAAAACGCGTGGACACCAGCGCCCTGCGCCAGGCCCTGGCCAATCCGCAGACAACGTCCCAAAAACTGGCCCAAGAAATCTCCAAGCTCATGGCGAGTCTGACCACGATCTACCGCGACACGCTGGGTGCGGAGTACTGGGATACCAAATTGGGCGTCGATGAATATGCAGAGTTGCTCACTGCCGCCACGCAGGTCATGCTGGAACAATGCCCAGACGTGCGCGCTGCCTTGCAGGCGCGTGCTACTCTGCCCAAAATCCTGCAAGCGCATCTGGAGCCGGACGATCCCGGCGCCAGACTTGGGGAATTTGTCCGCACTACAGCCCAGGAAAACGCCGCCTTGGCCAGCAGTGTGGCGCATGCAAGCGAGAGGAACGCCCTTCCCCTGCCCGTGGGTCAGGCCCTGTGGGCCCCGCTCAACCAGGTGCGTGCGAACTTTGACGAGAACAGCCTGCCATCCAGCCTGGATCAGGTGCTGCAACTGCCCTATGGAGAGGGGCACAGCAGCGTGTTGAACGAGCTGCAGGCCCGCATCACGACTGCGCAGGAGCTGGTGACGCCGCAGCGGCTCACGGCCATAATGCAGGAACTGCTCCAGTCCGTGGCCGTGCGAAACGTGATCGCTGACGTTGTGGACGCGCAGGCGGCGCAGCACCATATAACGCTTACCCCCACGAGTCGCCAGCGTGCTGTGCAAGTCGTGCTGGCCCGCAATCCGGCCTTGGGGCAGGCAAGCACGGCCCCCACCCAGGCGCTCGAAGCTCTGAGCGATGATATTGCCACCATAAGCTATGCCATGACGGTCTTGCCCAATGTCTGGGAAAAGCAGCGGGAGCAGGCGGCAGAGGAGATAGCGAAGGCGACTGGCCTGCCCAAGACGGGCGTGTTACGATTCTTCCTGCAGTCCAGCATAGGCGAGGAGGCTCTGTTCAAAGCCTATTTGGCTGATACCCGTGCGCAGGGACAGCTCCCCCCGCAGCCCGATATCGACGAAGCTGCCCAATGGCGCAGTGCGCAATTTTCGGCCTTCGTGAACAACCTGGCGAACACGCTGAAGAGCATCCAGGAGGCAGATCTGCCTGGGAGTGGCAAATCCCTGCTCCGCACGCGACTGCTTGAGGGCAAGGTGACGAACACGCAGGTCGCTGCCTACCTGAACTTCGCCAAGACTGTGGCGGCCAACATCTCCACAGAGCAACTCCGCACCGCGGCACGGGGCTTCAAAAATGGTCAGCAGGATGCCACCGCCCTCGTGAAGATTTTGGCCGATGTGAGCGATCAGGTGGAGCAACACCTCCCCGCATACCTCGACGGGACTGCTCTGAACGACGACGACAAAGCCCTGTTGCGTCACATGGGCCGACAGGCACTCATGGTTTCGCTTGTTCGCAATGGCGGCTTCAACTCCCTGGCCACACTGTCCGCCGAACAACGCGATGAGCTGCATCAGGCAACTGGCAACGAACCAAAGTATTACGAAGCGTTGAACATGGTTCGCGCTTGCCGTGGTCAGCTGGCACGCCGGATCCTGCCCTACAGTGTGGCCTCGGCCATACTGGAAGGTGCGCCGGAGAAAGGTGCGCCGGAGGAAGATGCCAGACTGGATCAGTTCCTGGAATACGGTATGCCCTTGCTGCGACAGTACGCCCCCGGGCTGCCTCCCGAGGCGCGCACGCTGCTGTGGCGCATTGTGGGCAACTGTGACTTCCGCGAAGATCACCACGCCGCTATCGCCCTTCTGGTGCCACAACTGGCGAAGGCGCTGTCCCATTGGAACGCATACAGCGCAGCCATCCAGCAGGCATTTCAGAATGTCAGGCGTATGGTGCCACAGTTTCAGGCCCAAAGCCTCCGTGACTTGGACGTGCCCATCCTCTCCCGTCTGACCCGGCGTCTCTTGCAGTCCTGGGGCGACCTCACGCCCGAAACCTTTGGGGCCGTGCTGCACGATGTGCTGATCAACGCCCATGTGCCCGCAATGTCCACATCCCTTGCCGATATCCTGATGATGAGACCTCTCAATACGATACCGCAACCCTTTCACGATGCCGCCGCTGCCACGCTTCGCGATCTGAGGAATGATTTTCCAGAGCAGCTTGGGCAGGTCGCAAGCCTCTACGATGTGAACGAGGACATTCGCCGCAGTCTGGCGGACAGACTGCGTACCCGTGGCGGCGGGGCCACGCCTCGGCTCTTCAGCGATATGCTGCGCCAAGCCTTTCTGGCCGTGCAACGTCAAGCCGCTTTGGTCAATGCCCTGAAGGCGCAGTGGCAACCGGCAGCCGAGGTCGACAGAAAGCCGGACTCCTTCTGAACCAACATGGCTCAGGGCATTGAACGACGCTTGGCTGACGGTGACGAGCAGGCGCAAGCCCTTGCGCGTGCCCTGGAGCAAGCCACCACCCCCCAAGCTATTCAAGCTGTTGTGGCCAAGCTGGGCCTCCAGGTGGACGCCGCCATAGCGCTGGCCAGGGAGACGGAAGCCCGCATGGTTGAGGCACAGACGCATTTGTACTCTCGCCTGCAGGCGACCACGGGTCTGAGCAGAGAGGCACTGTCCAGTCCTCTGTATCGTAAACTCGATCTCAGAGAATCCTTCCAATCGCTACAATTTCATATTCTTGCCGGACAACGGCCAGCGGAAGACGCCGCCACCATCTTCATGAACAAGGCAGACAGCCTGGCCCAAGAGCGCTTGACGGCCTGGAACGAGGTGAACGGCCTCAACCTGCCACCGGCTGTGGCGACCGCATGGCAGGAATACATCCTGAGTGAAGGAGCCCTCAGAGTGCGCCACACGCCGCTGCTTCAGGCGGCCCAAGAGCTGGACACCACAAACCTCATGCAGGCGGCCCAAACGGGCAAGGCCCAAGACGTCTATGCGGCCCTCAATGCCATGGGAGACACCCTCAAGCGCAAACTGGAGAGCCAAGGACTGTGGAAGGATGGCTGGGGAGGAGACGACATCGTGCCCCTCTGCCAACATGCCCTCACCTACCTCATGGGCACCAATGCGCAACTGCGCACGGCCATCACGCAGGATCTGGTGGATGCTGTTTATATGGAATCGTATACCCACTCTGCGGCCATTGCAGGGGAGAGCCAAGAACAAAAGGAACACCGCAACATGGGACTCAACATGGCACAGGCATTGAATATCAGCGATCACGAACTGCGCGAACAGGCTGGCGGTTAAGAGCGGCTCTTTCCATGCTCCCGTGGCTACGGCACGGAAGAGATAAGGAGTATCCCATGTCACAACTCGACGTAAGCAGAACTTCAAGTTTTAGTTCCGTAAGTTCTATCGAGGCGCAGCAGCCGAACAACGTCGCGAACAACAATCTCCCGCAGGAGCTGCAGAACGCCCGGCCCTCCAGCTCCGGATGGGCCACGTTTGGTCGCGTGATGTTGGGCATCGCCCGTGTCCTGGGTGCCATCGCCACCATTGGCATCAGCGAACTCATCATCCATGTGGCCAAGCCCTCGCCAAAACCGCCACAACCTCGCGCACAGATCACCAGCCAGCAGACCGTGCCCAGTACCAAACCAAGCGATGACATCACGAAAGATGCCCTCGCCAACACCATACAGAAAAACCTTAACGACTTGGGGAATATCTATAAACGTTTTCTCCTGGATGCGTTGGACACCATGGATATGTACTTTGATGACAATGTGCCCAGGAACCTGGACGAACTGCAAAATTTCACGCTCAGCAACGGGAAGAAGTTTGTTGAGGAACTGGCGGATCAGGTACGCAAGGTTGACGGAGAGGTGACGGGTGCCAAACTGTGGATGATGGTCAAACCACTGCTGTCAGAGGAAATGTCCCGACGTGTGGTTCATGCTCTGCTGCAGGCGGAGGCCCAGAAGTTGGACATTGAGCTGAAACCCAACGCTGTCCCGCAGGCCACGGAGAAACTCCTCCAGGAGTGTACCAAACAAATAGAGAATACCGATGGTATGCCCAATGAAAATGAGAAGAACATCAAGACATTTCTGTCCTATATACAGGCCGATGAGAATGACGAGATCATCCCTACTACCGACATGGTGAAAGATGCCTTCAACAATATCAAAACGCTTGTGGACATGTCCAAAATACTGCAACCTGCCACAACCTAAGCGTATACACTGCGTACCCGACGGTCGACACCAACGGCGGCACGCCGTGCCGTCACACCTCATCAAGGAGAGAGCATATGGATGGCGAACTGTTGCTGCATGAGCTGGGCCGTACACTCGGCTTTGAACTCAAATTGTCCGAAGCGGGTACCTGTGGCGTTTTTTTTGACGATGACGAGGTGATTTTCGAGCAACACGACGGGCAACTCTACCTCATTGCGGATCTGGGTTCGGCTGCCGGGCGTGAAGACGCCTACGGTCGTCTGCTGGCGGCCAATTATCTGGGACAGGAATCTGGCCAGGCCGTACTGGGACTGGACACGGCCCAAAACGCCTTCACCATGCACCGCATCCTTGAGGGCAACATGGGGTATCCCGAATTTGAAAAAATTTTGACGCTCTTTGTGCGCGCACTGCGCTACTGGAAGGAATGGCTGGCCCAGCCTCCGGCTACGGGTTCGGCAGAGGCATCCTTGCCCCCCAGTGGCATGCGGGCTTGACGTGAATCATGACCGGGCAGCCCATCACGGGCTGCCTGGTGACATGCAGAGGATTTCCGCTCCTTTCCCTACGTCCGCTGGCATCCGACGGGACGCCCCGAAGTCTCGACGCCCGGACATTGACCCCTACATCGCTGTGTACTACTCTGCGGCAAAATCCGCCAGGCGGTCTTCCACTTCGCAAAGGAGGAAAACGTGGCCCTGTTCCACATGCAACGCACGCTCCTTACAAACCAGGGCGCAGGCCAGGGACGCACGGCTGACGCTTCTGGCACAGATGCTGTGGAGTATCGCTATGTCTGTGCCAACGCGCTGCACTTTTGCCAGCAGTTGCCCGACAATATGCTGCAACTGATCATCACCTTGCCGCCCTACAATATCGGTAAAGCGTACGAAACAAAAACGAACATAGAGACGTACATTGAAAATCTTGAACCCCTGATAGCGCAATGTGTTCGCGTACTTTCCGAAAAAGGCAGCCTGTGCTGGCAAACAGGCAATTTTGTCCATCAGGGAGAGATCTATCCCTTGGACATCTATTTCTATCCGTATTTCAAGAAATATGGTCTGCGTTTGCGCAACAGGGTCATCTGGCATTTTGGCCATGGTTTGCACTGCAGCAAGCGATTTAGCGGACGATATGAAACCATTCTCTGGTTCACAAAGTCTGATGCCTACACGTTCAATTTGGATGCTGTCCGCATTCCGGCGAAGTATCCCGGAAAAAGGTACTATAAAGGAGACAAGAAAGGAGAAATCAACGGGAATCCCAAAGGCAAGAATCCCGAAGACCTGTGGGAGATGACATTGGAAAGGCTTGTGGACGACTGGGACGCGCTCATCTGGGACATACCCAATGTGAAAAACAATCATCCTGAAAAAGTTGACCATCCCTGCCAATTCCCCGTGGAGCTGGTGGAACGTTGCGTCTTGGCTTTGACGGATGTCACGATATTGTGTACGATCCTTTTGCCGGCGTCGGCTCTTCCTTGATAGCTGCGTTGAAGAACCGCAGAAGGGCCTATGGCACAGAGCTGAATCAAAACTACGTCGATATTGGCTTGCAGCGCATCCACAAACTCGCCAACAACGAACTTCCGACACGACCAATATATCAAAAAATTTGGACGCCTGGCCCCCAGGACAAAATCGCCCAAAGGCCCAAAGAATGGGGACGCTTAATGGTATGAAGCCCCACAACATCTTGTGGGGCTTTTCTTTGTAAGGCAGGGAACGTAGGGCAGTCCTACACAGCAGGCTGTTCAGGCAATTGCGCGCCGACAACAAAGGGCCAAGTCCTGCGGGGCAAAGCGCATTCCTAGTGCAGATGCGTGTATGTCGTGACTGGCGGTGGCGCTGCCTTGCTGTCCTTGGAACCCGTACCAGTACCAGCACCAGTACCAGCACCGCCCGTTGCGGACGCCGCAGCAGAAGCGGAACGCTTGCGAGCCTGGGCCGGGGCGCGCAGGGCTGTCTTGCCGGCGTCGCGCGGCGGACGGCTCACATGAGCCTGCGCTTGTCTCCTTCTCTGAGACTTTTGCCCGTAGCGAGTGCTGCGTCGCGTGGACACACGTCTTTTGCCGTCCTGCGTGTTCTTGGTCAAGAGCAAGGGCACAGAGGCAGGATCCACAAAACGTGCGCCATTGAGACGTATCTGCAAAGGGTGCGTGAGCGCTTTCCAATACAGGCGTCCGCCGCCATGATGCAGCCAATGGTAGGTGAGATTTGTTTGGCCGTCCCTGGTCGTAGGCGGTATCTGCGAGGTTTCAGCGCAGTGGCCATTGACTGCCTGAAGGACAAAAAAACACACAAAGAGTATTGTTGCCATAGGTCTGTACATACTGCTCTCCCTCTTCCTCTCATTTCGGCAGAGAAGAAAAAATCTTTAGGCCCAGCAAACATCCTCCGCCTGGCAAAGGGCCATTGACACTGCGTCCGAGCTTAGGCACAGTGTCGGTAAAGACAACACCTGTTTGCTCCAAGCCAAGGAGATTTCATGCAATCCCAGCCCGACCTTCTTGCCAGACCAACGCATTTGTGTCCGGCCATCAGCCTGATTGGTATGCCTGGCGCCGGCAAATCCACCGTAGGCAGACTGCTGGCCCAGGAACTGGACTGGGCTTTTGTGGATACGGACTTTCTCATTGAAGCAACCTACGGACTCCCCTTGCAGGCCATCACGGATGCCCTGGGCAAAGCCGCTTTTTTGGACGTGGAAGCGCAAATCATCGCTTCCGTGCGCGTACACAGGACGATTTTGGCCACCGGCGGCAGCGTGGTGTACCGCGAGTCCGCCATGCAGCATCTGGCTGCCCTGGGTTCTCTTGTCTTTCTCGATATTCCCCTGCCTTTGGTGGAGGAACGCGTGGCCCTCAATCCGGCGCGCGGTATCGCCATAGCGCCAGGCCAAAGTCTCGAAGACCTCTTTCGCGAACGCCAGGCCCTCTATCTGCGCTATGCGCACTTTCACTGTCACGCCGCCGCAATGACGCCTCAGGAATGCGTGCAGTGGATCCTGCACACGCTGCCGCGCGACGCGCTGGCAGGACGCGAGGAGCGCGATTCTTGAGCGCTTGAAGGGGCGTGAAAAAATTTCACTGCCGTGACATCCTCACGCTGATCCATTTCTGGATTTTCGCCTGGCCAACAGGGCTTGCACAGCCTCCACGGCTAGGGGCAAAAGCGAAATGGTCACAATGGCATAGACAATGAGACTGAAGTGTTCCCGCACCCAGGCGAGATTGCCCAGAAAGTAGCCAGCGGACACCAGTCCGCCCACCCAGAGGGCGCAGCCCGTCACATTCCAGGTGAAAAAGGCCGCCGGATGCATGAGGGCGATGCCGGCCACAAAGGGAGCAAAGGTGCGCACAATGGGCACAAAGCGGGCCAAGACTATGGCCTTGCCGCCATGCCTGGCGTAAAACTGATGCGCCTTGAGCAGGTAGGCTTTCTTGATCAGCCGTGTCTCGCGGGAAAATATGGCCGGACCCACCTGCCGTCCAATGCTGTAGTTCACCGCATCCCCCAGAACACCGGCTGCCAAGAGCAAAAGCAAGCAGTGTCCGTACCCCAGCAAGCCCGCTCCCGCCGCCACTCCAGAGGCAAAGAGCAGGGAATCGCCCGGCAGGAAGGGGGTGACCACCAGCCCGGTTTCGCAAAAGACGATGCAGAACAAAATGGCATAGATCCACAGGCCATAGTCTGCGGCCAATGCGAAAAGATGCCTATCCACATGCAGGAGAAAATCCAAAGCCGCCTGTACCATGTCCATAGTTTCCTCCCCCCTCCCCTTGTACCTTACGACGGCTTATGGCACAACACGTTCATGCGCCGCTTGCTCGCCATATTCGCTCTTCATACCCTGCTCGCCCTGGGCCTCTTCGTCCTGGCCTGGCCCGAAACTCCCTTTGCAGCCGACGCGGCACACGTGGGTTTCCGTACCCTGGGGCACTACGATCAACAAAATGGCCAGAGCCTCTATGTCAATGTCTGGTATCCCGCAACGCGTGATGAACGCGAATTGTCCTACGGTCTCTGGGAATTTTTTGCGGCGCGCGAAGCCGCACCCCTTGCCGGTCGCCATCCCCTACTCCTGCTCTCCCATGACACCTTCGGCACGCGCTTCAGCTACCACGATACCGCCCACGCCTTGGCTGCCTTGGGTTTTGTCGTCGCCGCGCCCAATCATGGCACTGACAACATGGACAACATGGACGACCTCTTGACCCTCAATCAGCTCCGCAACCGCGTGCGCGAACTGTCTGCAAGCCTAGACCTGCTCCTGGCTTCGCCCCTCCTGGAGTCCAGCATCGACCCGCAGCGCATCGGACTCCTTGGCTTTGGCGCAGGCGGCACTGCCGCCTTGCTCCTCGGGGGCGCGCTGCCGGATTGTCTCGATTGGCCCGCCTATTGCGCGGGCAGCGCTGCCGACGATGTCTATTGCCAGACATGGGCCAAACAGCGTCTCGACGTACTCTGTCAACAGCTGCCTTTGCAGCAGAGCTGGGCTGATCCGCGCATCAAAGCCGTGGCCGTGGCTGGCCCTTCCCTGGCCATGCTCTTCTCACACACGTCCTTCCGCTACTTTTATCCGCCCCTCTTGATCATCGCCGCCGCAAAAGACAGCGCCAATCCCCAGGAGCGCCACTCCCTACGCGTCCACGAACTCTTGGGCAGAAAACCGCGCTATGTGCGCCTCCCAGATGCCGATGCCGGCGCTCTCATGGCGCCCTGTTCGCGCCTCTTGGCTTCGCAATTGCCGGAACTGTGCTATTCCATTGCCGAAAATGAACGCATGGCCCTGCACAAGCTCGTCCACGACGCCCTGCGCGATTTTTTCCTCCAGTACCTTGGCGACCACGCCCGAACGCCGCACATTCCCCAGCCGCCGGACCTCCAAAAGCAGGAAGCCCCAAGCCCGCAGGAAAAGCCAGAACGTGGCCGAAGGCGTCGCTAACTGCTTGTTTTTAAAGATTTTTTTCTTTCTTGACAAATGCCTGCACAGTCTCTACAGCAGTTGGCATCCGGGTGGGGACACAAAGGGTGCTGCCCAGAGACCCACCCCAACCTCTGATTCAGAGGTCACACATGCGCTGTATCCTCTCTCTCTTGCTCGCAGCCATTTTTACCATCCCTCAGGCAGTGGCCCACGATGCCATCCCCGCTGAGGATGGCTGGACGCGCATACCTGCTGGCGCACGTCCGGCCTTCTTCGGCATACACGGCGGAACCATGCCCGTGAGTCTGCTCGTCTATGGCGATGGTTCTTCCCTGGTCACCTTTGTGGGCCGCACTGGCAATGACTTCATGGAAGTCCTCTACCGCAGTGATAAAGCCCTGCCCAGTCTGCTCAAAAACGCACGGACTGCACAGGGCGGTACGCCGTCCTCCAATGCCACTTCCGTCCTCAGTGCCGGTACAGGATCGGACAGCCTGCCCGTGTTCAACCTCTCGGGCGAAGGGTTTTCGCGCATGTCAGCCCAGAACGACTTGCAGCCCTTTGGCCTTTCGGACAAGCCCCTGTCCATTGAAGGCAGTGTCACGCGCCCGGAACACTATTCTCCGGTGCGCCGCTATCGCCTTTTTTTCCAACCGCACTATTTGCAGCCGCGACGGAACAACGGAAAATAAGAGAGCGTTGTCGAGAACAATACCCGTTCCAGGCTTCACCCAAAAAAAGCCCCCGCAGATGCTCTCTGCGGGGGCTTGGTTGTTTTGCTATCCTGACTGCTTACACATAGACCACGAAGCAGAGGATGGAGGCCACAATGCCCACCGGAATACTATAGAGCAGGAAGGGCCAGACAGTCTGCTTGAGAATGTCGCCCTCACGCCCAATGAGACCGGTGACAGCGCAGGCCGCCACGATATTGTGCACGCAGATCATGTTGCCCATGGCGCCGCCAGCGCCCTGCGCGGCGATGACCGCAATGGACTGCTTGACATTAAAGGCCAGCTGCTGGGCCACGTCCCACTGGAAGTTGGCGAAGAGCATGTCAGACACCGTGTTGGAACCGGTGATGAAGGCGCCCAAACCGCCAATGTAGGAAGCCAGGGCCGGCCAGGCAGAACCGGCAGCAGCGGCGCAGACCTTGGCCATTGCCAGAGGCATGGAGTCATAGCCCAGGGGGTTCTGAGCCGAACCCTTGAACACCGAGACCAGGGCCACGGCGGCAATGAGTGCGATGGTCGGGGCCTTCATCTTCTGGAAGGTGGTGCCCCAGGCTTCGGACACCTTTTTGCCATTCATGCCGTGCAGGGCGATGGTCAGCAGGGAGACCAGGATAAAGGGGATGGTGCCGGGCAGCCAGAGCAGATTGATGGACGCGTTCAGCTTGATGCCGTCGGCCAGCTGCGGAAGAACCAGGGTGGCCGCCGGATTGCTGGCCATCAGGGCCTTCAGCCCGAAGGCCGGCACACGGGTGACAACGAGGATGGCACCGCAGAGGATGTAGGGCAACCAGGCCATGAACTGGCTCATATGTTCCTTGTACTCGGTCACGTCGGAAGCAGCGATCTGGCCTGTCCAACTGGGCTTCCATTGTTTCATTTCGTCAAACTGCCAGTTGCCCTTGGGCACGCACACGCCCTTCTTGGTCAGGAAGATGAGCAGGGCCAGGCCAACCAGGCCGCCCACCAGGGAGGGCACTTCCGGTCCGGCGAACCAGGCAATGATGTAGTAGGGGATGGCGAAGATCACGCCGGCCAGGATGCAGTAGGGGGCAGCGGCAAAACCTTCGGCCCAGCTCTTGTTCTTGCCATAGAAGCGGGTCATAAAGCCGAGCATGAAGATGGGCAGGATAAAGATCATGGCCCCGTGCATCAGGGTGACGTTTTCACCAATGAGATGGAAGAGGGCCTGTTTGTCAGCCACGCCAGCCGGTACGGCCAGGCTGGCAAAGCCGGCGATGACGGGTGTACCCACGGCACCGAAGGTCACCGGGAAGGAGTTGAAGACCAGGCAGAGCACCGCGGCGCACAGCGGCGGGAAGCCGAGGCCGAGCAGCAGCGGGGTGGCCAGGGCGGCCGGGGTGCCGAAGCCCGCCGCGCCCTCGATGAAGGCGCCGAACATGTAGCCGATGATGATGGCCTGCACGCGGCGGTCGGGGCTGATCTTGGTCATGCCGGCCTGAATGGTCTCCATGCCGCCGCTGTACTGCAAGGTGTAGTAGATGAGAATGGCACCAAAGACGATGATCAACACGCCGATGGCGTTGACCGTGCCTTCGGCAAAGAGCGCCGCCACATGGTTGAACGGCATTTTCCACACGAGC
>JAFTCE010000104.1 GCA_017454855.1 Desulfovibrio sp. | reverse complement strand
TCAGGAACGAAAGCGTGGAAACATTGCTGCCCTATGATGGGCAGAAGAAAAGTATGCTTGCGTTAACTTAAAATACCCAACGAAATTCAAGGCTGCATGCCTTGCTTTTCCTCCGGTACGGTAGCTACTGAATAGCTACTGCACAGTAAAACTGAGGAGGAATTTATGCAGGCAGCCGAAGAAAGCCCCTTTATCGCACGTGCCTTGGAAACTCTGCGCAAGATAAGCGGTAATGAGAAAGATCGTATCGAAGCCGATGCCCGTGAAAGAGCATTACATGATATGGCGGATTATTACAATGAGGGTGTTACCAATGAGCGCCGTCGCATGGCAATTGCCATGCTTTCCAATGGAATGCCAGCGCATCAAGTACAGCTCTATACAGGCTACACTCTGGATCAACTAAACGCATTGCGAGCAGCGCAACCTACTGCTTCATTATAATGCTATAACAATGCTCGCGTAACCGCGCAGCTAGGTAGGGAAAAAGGCTTTTGAAGAAGGTCTTGGAACCCCTTTGAGTGAAACGAACGCCAGCTCTGTTTTTGTGTAACCATAAGAGGTGAGGTTTCACGCGGAAACACTATATCTTGATGGCTTCACCAAGAATTGTCTAGTAGGAGCAGCTAGTAAGGGAAGTGGGGGGGGGGGAATACTCCCTCTCCGTCTCGCAGTGGCCGGGTAGTCGGCCTGGATTAACAATGTATGCCTGCGGACAGCGCCAGACGCACGGCATGGCACAAGTGTCCCACATCTTCGGCAGAACTTATGTACGGCGGCATGAGGTAGATCAGCCTATTGAACGGTCGGATCCACACGCCTTGTTCCACAAAAAATCTATGCAGGGCCGTCGTGTTGACTGGCTGCACCGTTTCCACCACGCCAATGCCGCCAAGCACACGCACATCGGCCACGTCCGGGAGTGTGGCGCAGGGGTTCAGGCCGTGTTTGAGGCAGCGTTCCAGGGACCGTACGCGTTCCTGCCAGTCTGTTTCACCCAGCAGATCGAGACTGGCCTTGGCCACGGCGCAGGCCAGAGGATTGGCCATGAACGTTGGCCCGTGCATGAAGACCTGCCCGTGTGCGCACACGTTGGCGGCCACCTCAGCCGTGCAGGCCGTGGCCGCCAGGGTCAGCACGCCGCCAGTGAGGGCCTTGCCGCAGCAGACAATATCTGGCTTGACCTTGGCCCATTGCATGGCGAACATCTTGCCCGTGCGGCCAAAGCCCGTGGCGATCTCGTCCAGAATGAGCAGGGCACCGGCTTCGTGGCACAATGCCGCCAAGCCGGTCAGGTAGTCGGGATGGTAGAACCACATGCCCCCTGCGCCCTGGACGATGGGTTCCAAGATGACAGCGGCGATCTCCTGCCCGTGTGCTTGGAGCTTGCGCCGCGCCTCGTCCAGGCTGGTCGGGTCAAAGGGCCTGTCAAAGCGACAGCTGGGTCGTTCCATGAACACCTGTTGGGCAAGGATGCCCTTGAAGAGGGAATGCATGCCATTGACAGGATCGCATACGGACATGGCCCCAAAGGTGTCCCCGTGGTAGCCGCCGGTCGGCGTCAGAAAGCGGACGCGCTGCCGTTCTCCCAAGCCGATCTGGTATTGCAAGGCCATTTTCATGGCCACTTCCACGGCCACGGAACCGGAATCGGCAAAGAAAACCCTTTCCATGTCCGCAGGCAAGCAGTGCAGCAGGCGCTCGGCCAGGGCTACTGCCGGTTCATGGGTCAGACCGCCAAACATGACGTGCGGCATACGCCCGGCCTGCCCATGGAGGGCTGCCATGAGTTGTGGATGGTTGTAGCCGTGGATGGCGGCCCACCAGGAGGACATGCCGTCGATGAGTTCGCGACCGTCGGCCAGCACGATGCGGTTGCCCTGGGTGCGCGCCACGGGTGCCAGTGCGGGAGGCGTCACGGTCGAGGCATAGGGATGCCAGACAGCGACCGCATCGCGCTGGAGGAGAAGCTCTCCTTTGTTACGGGGTTCGGCGCAGGGCGTGGACAATGCTTGGGCCAGGGGCAGGAGCAGGGAAGACAGGCGTTCCCAAGCGGCCAGATCCAGACAAGGCATGCGCGGCACGGTCACCAGGGCAGCGTCACAGCCGCGTTGCGCAAGGCGTTGGCGTAGGAAGGCGGCATTGTCCGCCAGCAAGGTGGGCACATCAACGCCAGGGCAGCCTGCACTGGGATCCGCAGGCGTCACGAGTGCGATCCCGGCCAAACGCAGGCCAGCATCGCGCAGGGCATCCAGGGAAAGCAACATGTGATTGAGTCCGCCCAAGACATTGCTGCCCACGAGCAGCACAGGAAGGCCCAGGGCCGCCATGACATCCAGCATGTCCTCCTGCGCGTTGATCGGCACATGCAGGCCGCCCGCGCCTTCCAGGAGCAGCAAGGCAGGGGCAGATTCGGCCTGGAATCGACGCAGGGCAGCGCAGAGATGTTCAACGCAAAGAGATGTCTGCTCCTGCGCTGCAGCCAAATGCGGCGAGGCAGGTAGGGCAAAACAATACAGGGGCTGCGTCGGCTGAACAGCCTTGGCCTGGGGCATGTCTTCCAGGGCGGTAGCATAGACGTGCGTATCGCCCAGGGGACTTTGCACGTCGCGCACGCCGGTCTGAACCACTTTGAGCGCTTGGGCTGGCGTTCCCAAGCGCCACAGGGCGCGGAGCATGGCCGCCGTAACCACGGTTTTGCCCACGTCCGTGCCGCTACCGGCCACAAAAAAGCCGCGCAGTCCAGCCTGATCAGCATTCCGCAGCACAGCGCACCTCCAGCCCTTGGGCGGCGATCATGTCCAGGTCCCGAGCCAGGACCTGGCCAGCCGTTGTCAGATAATCCCCGGTCATCAAGGCATTGGCACCGGCAGCGAAGATGTCGTGCTGGCGCTGGCCCAGGACGAGTGGACGCCCGCCGCAGACGCGCAAGGTGGCTTGGGGCAGGATGTGTCGGAAGAGCGCGATGATGCGCAATGCCTCACCAGGTTCCAGGGGCTGGCGCTGGGCCAGCGGCGTCTGCGGTTGCGGATGCAGGAAATTCAAGGGAACGTGGCGCACGCCCAGGGCCTTGAGGCTGAAGGCGAAGTCCACGCGATCCTGCCAGCTCTCGCCCAGGCCAAAGAGTCCGCCGCTGCACGGCGTCAGGCCGACGTGCAGGGCGTTGGCCACGGTTTGCCGCCGCTGTTCCCAGGTCTGGGTCGTGCAAATGTGCGGATACCAAGCACTCGATGTCTCGAGATTGTGGTGTATGCGGGCTATGCCCGCCGCCTTGAGCCGGGCAAGGCTATCCGCAGGCAGTCTGCCCAGGGAGACGCAGACGCGTTGGCGTAGGGCAGGGGGCAGGTCGGCAAGGAAGGCAATCAGACGCTCCAGCTCCGCACTGCTGAGCGCTGGGCCGCTCGTGACCAGGCCCACATGGGCCAGGGGCAGGGCGGCCAGTTCCTCGAGGCGTTGGCGCAATGCCGCGTCGGACAGCAGCGGAAAAACAGCAACCCCAGTGCGGTTGTGCCGACTTTGCGCGCAAAAATGGCAATCCATGCCACAATTGCCGCTGCGGGCATTGATGATGGCGCACAGGCCCACACGCCGACCAAAGGCGGCTTCGCGCAGGGCCGTGGCCTGGGCAAAGAGCCGATCCTCGTCCAAGGTCAGCAGGGCCAGGGCCTGTTCAGGACATGTTACAGCAAAGCTCATGGCGTTGTCCTAAAATGCCGGCACAATGCCCCGTGGTTCCAGCTCTTGCTGAATATACGCCTTCACCTCTGCGGACTGCACAGCCGTGACCAGGGCCTTGGTTTTGGGATCATCCTTGTCTGCTGCGCGCACGACAATGATGTTGGCATAGGGGGATTCGCTGCCCTCCATGCTCAGGGCGTCGCGCGAAGGCACAAGCCCGGCCTCGCCAGCGAAATTGGTATTGATCACGGCGCAGGTGACGTCGTCCAGGGCGCGGGGCAGCTGGGCCGCTTCCAACTCATGGAATTTCAGAGAAAGCGGGTTCTTGCTGATGTCCGCCACCGTGACCAGTGCGCCCGGCTTGACCGCAATGACGCCGCTCATTTCGAGCAGACGCAGGGCGCGCGCCTCATTGGTGGGATCGTTGGGCACGGAAATGCTGTCGCCCTTCTTCAGATCGTTCAAACGCTGGATTTTTTTGGAATACACCCCCAGGGGTTCGATATGCACCTTGGCCACAGACACAAGTCCGAGATCCTTTTCCTTGTTCATGTTGTCCAGATAGGGCTGGTGCTGGAAGAAATTGGCAAAGAGCTGCTTGCTGGCCAGGGCCATGTTGGGTTGCACATAGTCCGTAAATTCCTTGAGAACCAGGTTGTAGCCCTTGGCCGCCAGCAGGGGTTTGGCCTTGAGCAAGATATCCTTGTGCGGGAAGGGCGTGACGCCGACAACTATATCTTCGGCGGCAAAGCAGGGCAGGGCCAGGGTAAGGACGGCCAGAAGCGCTACAAAGAAACGGCACATAGACGACTCCTTAGAGTAAACGTGAAGGCACATGCCAGGGCGCTGCATGCGGATGGGCTTAGGCCCTAGCGCAGTATCTTGTACACAACATTGCATATTCCCTGGATCAGAAGAACCAGCAGGCAGAGAATGATGACCGAGTAGACCATGATGTCCGGCTGGAAGCGGTTATACCCATACTTGACGGCCAGGTCACCAAGTCCTCCCCCGCCCACGGTGCCGGCCATGGCCGAGTAGCCGAGCAGGGTGATGGCCACCACGGCCACGTTGAGGACGATGGAGGGCAGGGCCTCGGGGATCAGGACGCGGAAGATGATTTGCACGTCACTGGCCCCGAAGGAGCGCGCGGCCTCAATGACGCCCCTGTCAACCTCCAGAAAGCAGGTTTCGATGAGTCTGGCCACAAAGGGCGCGGCAGCCACGGTCAAAGGCACGATGGCCGCAGCACTGCCGATGGTGGTGCCCACAAGCATGCGCGTAAAGGGGATGATGGCAATGAGCAGGATGATGAAGGGAAAGGAGCGCAGCAGATTGACCACAAAATCCAGAACCCCATACAGGGCGCGGCAGGGCCGCAGTCCCAGGGGATTGGTGACGATCATCAACACGGCCAGCAAAAAACCCAAAATCATGGAAAACACGGTGGAGAGCAGCACCATGTTCACGGTTTCCCAGGTTGCCGCCAGAATTTCCGGCATTTTTTCGAGAAGACGCTCCCAGAGTGGAGCAGCCCAGGCCGCAAGGCTGTTGAGGCTTTCAGGCATGGGCCGCCTCCTCAGGGTCATCGAGAACGTGCCAAGGCAAATGCTGCGCTTCCAAATACTGCAGCACAAGGGGCGTCTGCTCCTTGGGTACATTGATGATCAAAAAACCGAACACGTCGTCCAAATAGCGCTCCAGTTTGCCGCCCACGATGGAGAAATCAATATCCAAGGCGCGGGCCATGCGGGCGATAATGGCCTCTCGGGAGATGTCGCGCGGGAACATGAGCCGAATATTGACCCCGCCGGGCAAGAGCGTGAACTCGTCGGTCACCATCTTGCGCATTTCCGGCGTGGGCGAAAGGAAGAGGTCTTCGGTGCGGCCCACGGCCACGGTCTGGCCGCGATCCAGCATGAGCAGGCTGTGGCAGAGCCTCTTGACCACTTCCATCTGATGCGTGACCATGACGATGGTCAGGTTCAGGCGGCGGTTGATGTCTTCCAACAAATCCAAGATGGACATGGTGGTCTTGGGATCCAGGGCCGAAGTGGCCTCGTCGCAGAGCAGCACAGGCGGATTGAGGGCCAGGGCGCGGGCAATGCCCACGCGCTGCTTTTGGCCCCCGGACAGGCTTTGTACGCGCTGTTGGCTGCGGTTGGCCAGGCCCACCAGCTCCAGCAGCTCCATGACGCGCTCCTCAATGCTTTGCTTCGTGCGTCCGGCGGCCCAGAGTCGCAGGGGGAAGGCCACGTTCTCAAAGACATTCTTGCGGGCCATGAGGTTGAAGTTCTGAAAGATCATGCCCATACGGCTTTGGAGCTGGCGCAATGCATGGCCTGTGAGATCGGCCACCTCTACCCCCATGACCTTGACACTGCCCGCCTGATAGGCTTCCAGACCGTTGAGGCAGCGCAAGAGCGTGGACTTGCCAGCACCGGAATGGCCCACAATGCCGAAAATTTCGCCCTTGCACACGTGCAGGTCAATGTGCTGCAAGACCTGCCGACTGCCGTAAAATTTGTCCAATCCCTGTACAACTATCATGGGCAATGTCCGTGAATTGCTTGCTTGTGGCCAAGGCTGGAGCTGCATGGCAAGCCTGCCTTGGAACCAGTCTTGAACGCATGTTCAAGATTTTTTCAGCGCTAGAAAAAGTCCTCATTACCATTGCTCACCAAAAACATCCAGGAAACCTGACTGATTCAAGATTTTTTCAGAAAGCAGTGAAGATGCTCGATAATACCAGCCAATCATACTAAGATGGTTGACGACGTCATTAGCCGTCAAGGAGAGCGCTTTTTCTTTGCGGATGATTCCAGAAAAAACCAAGGGTGCATGTGGGGATCTCGTTTTGTTTTCTACTTTCATGTTGATCCAGTTTCTGCCACAGAAAGAGCATCGAGAAAGCCATGAAAAGCCAACTTTTTCTGTTTGTTCCGTAGGAAAGCCAAGCTCTTTGTATTTGGAAAAAACACCTGCGCCATGCAGACATGGACAGTCAAAGGGATAGATATAGTGTATCAATTTCCCAAGAGCTTCTCTTTCTGCAACAGGAGTTCCCTTTGTCGCTATAAGATTATCCTTATCTACAATTTTTTGAATATTATATCCTCTTTGTAAGTTGATAGAAAATGTCATCTCATAAATCTTGTTATTAATATCTAGAACATAGGGCCTGTCATTGTAAAGAATATAATTTTTGACATACACAGCATCCATATCAAAACAATCACAAATATCTATAACAAATGGATATTTCCCAATAAATGGTCGAAAATGTTGTCTGAACACGGACCATGTGTTATGTTTCTCTTCGTATTCATTACGGATAAAAATATATAACGGTGTGGGGCATTCTGGGTCAAAATTATATTCAAAGAGAATTCTGGGACTCATGTCACCACGCGGCGCAGGAATCGTGTCTTCAAATTCCATGATTTCCTCGACGGTCAAACCATAGCGGTAGCGCATCATGGTCAAGGCCCATCCTGATTTCGTGTTTTATCAAACGCGCCGTAAAACCCCGTCCTTCAGGGAGGATATACGACGCACCGCAAGAATTTCTTGCCTTTTTGCCTTTCCTGCTTCAGACTGTATATTGGCGGTCGGGCAGACCGTGTCAGCCTGTGGAGAGATAGTGAGACCTGGGGGAATAGCGGGTTGGTTCGCAGCCGTAAAATTCCCCACAGAGGGAATTTGAAAGCGAAAACCAAGCGTATATCCCCTTGGGCAGTCTCGTTGAAGCAGGAACCCGCCTAGGGTAGTTTTCTACCGCTAGGAATCCCCCGACTTTAGGCGGGGGAGGATGTCAATTTGTCAGATCAACAACGCGCAGAGGGAGCATTCCCCTGGCGCTTTTTGCCCAGGTTTTGGTCTCCTGGCCCCTGGGCTTGGCTCGTCCTGCCCCAGGGGGCCAAAAGGGGAAGCCCCTGTGTCTCCCCTGCGCTGGCCGCAGTTCCGAGGGACTACGTTTGCACTGTGGCCTCGTTGAAGCGTTTCTCAAGCGCTGGCCGCACGTCCCTCATGAGCTATGGCGCATGGGGCGAGACAGGCAGATCCTTGGGCGCCGCGATGGTCAGGGCGTGATGCACCTCGGCCTGGCCGCCAGCGGGCACCTGCACATCCCAGAAGAGCTTGTGTTCGCGTTCGTCCTTCTGGGCCTCGGGAACATCGGCAAGGGTCACGCTGATGGAGGCATCCACGGTCTGCGGCATGGGCCGCTCCAGGCGCACGCGTACGCTTCTGTCGCGGGTATTGTGGACGACATAGGTCCAGGCCCAGGACCATTTGCGCGTCTTGTTGAACAGGCCCTCTTCGCCGCGCTTGCGTGCGTCTTCCGTGGCCTGCACCTGCACACGAGGGTCAGGGCCAAAAAAGAGGTCCACTTCCCCACCGCGCGGACTGAAGCGCCCGCTGCCCACGTCCTGTCCGTCCAGGCGGAACTCAGCCATGCCGCTGGGCCAGACGCGTTCCTTGGGCAGGACGCAGTGTGCCGTCAGCCAGACGCGGCTGTCCCCACGGCCTGGCCTGGCCAGCCATTGTAGCGGTGTCTTCCATGTCTCTTCCAGAACGAGCATACGCGATCGTCCTTCGGGCAGGCCCTTGGCCGCCAGGGTCCAGCTGGCAAAGGCGGCAGAGATGTCCGCCCGCTCCACCGGGGATGCCGCGCCTTCAGCCGGGGCTTTGGCCATCATGGGCGCCTCGGCGGCCATGTCCGCATTGACCATGGCCCTATTCATGCTCCGGCTGCGTTCCTCTGCTTCCACGACCCAGCGCGGCAAACGTTCGGGCACACGCGGGCCGCCGCCGCCGCTGACAAGGGTGATCTTTGTCTGCCGCCAGTCCAGGCCAGAGTGCTGCCACATTTCGGCCAAAAAGCGCATGGTCACGGCATCGCCCTTGGCGCCGTCTAGGCGGGCATCGAGGACATAACGCGGTCGCCAACCGCAATCCTTGAAGGTATACCTGTAGCTGACAGGCAGGCTCGTGGCCTGCACCGTGCCCAGCAGGGTCACTTCCACAAGGCGACCCGGGCCGGGCTGTGGTGGAAGATTCTTCAATTCCTTGCGCAGTCGCTCCAAGATGAGTTCCAAATCCGCACATTCTATGTGCAGCGAAGGCACGGCTTCGGCCAGGCGCTTTTCCTGGCGCTGCATGTCCTCAAAGGTGCCATTGGCGGGACGGCTTTCCACCAGCAGTTCCAGGCGGGCCTTGGCCGAGGCCAGTTTGGCCTCTACTTTTTGTATCTCCTCGATCATCTGCTCCCTGAGCGAGGAATCCTCAGCGACCATGTCCGCAGGCATGGGGATGTCGTGCCAGCGGGCCACGCTCTGCGAGGGCACCTCAATGGAGAAATTTTCCGCCCCGGCAGGCAGCGTCACGCGCACCAGGCTCATGCCGTCACGTTTGATCACGGGAAGCTCTTGGCGCACCAGCAGGGTTCCACCCGAAGGCGAAAGCCAGGCACTCTCCGGGGCCACTGGTGCCGACAGCGCCAACATGGTGGGCGCGGCAAGGATGAGTAAGACAAGCGAAAGCACAGCGACCTGCCCACAGCGCATGGCTCGGGCGCACAATCTCCTGGGCACGGAGGGCAAAATTTGGGTTTTCATTAGCACGTTCCTTGTCGTTTGCCACCCCTTCTTGAGGATACTGTGGAGAAACCCAGGACGGAGGAAATGTCTGGGCTGCTCCACCCTGGGACAGCGCTTCATTGCTCCTATTGTGGACAGAGACTGCCTAGCGCGTGAGCTTGCGGAATTTGATGCGCTGCGGCGTTTCTGCCTCCTTGCCGAGCCTTTTCTTGCGGTCTTCCTCGTATTCCGTGTAATTGCCCTCGAAAAAGCGCACGGTGCAATCGCCCTCGAAAGCCAGAATGTGCGTGGCCACGCGATCCAAAAACCAGCGATCGTGGCTGATGACCAGGACGCAACCGGCAAAGTTGTCGAGGGCATCTTCCAAGGCGCGCATGGTGTTCACGTCAATGTCATTGGTGGGTTCGTCCAGGAGCAGGACATTGGCGCCGGACTTGAGCAGGCGGGCCAGATGCAGGCGGTTGCGTTCGCCACCGGAGAGGACGTCAACCTTCTTTTGCTGATCTTGGCCATGAAAGTTGAACCGGCTGCAATAGGCGCGCGCATTGACCTCCTGGCCGCCCAGCTTGATGCTCTCTGCGCCTTCGCTGATCAGTTCGTAGACGGTCTTGCCATGCGTGAGCGATGTCCGGCCCTGATCCACATAGGCAAAGCGCACGCTGTCGCCGATCGTGATCGTCCCGAAATCGGGCTGCTCCTGGCCGATGAGCATCTTGAACAGGGTGGTCTTGCCCGCGCCATTGGGTCCGATGATGCCCACGATGGCACCCGGCGGGATGATGGCCTGCACGTCGCTCATAAGCAGCTTGTCGCCCATGCTCTTGCTGACATTGTCCAGGGCAATGACCACCTTGCCGAGACGCGGACCCGGCGGAATATAGATTTGCAAATCCGGAGCGCGTTTTTCGCTTTCGTGCGAGAGCATGGCTTCATAGGCATGGAGCCTGGCCTTGCTCTTGGCATGCCGTCCCTTGGGGGACATGCGCACCCATTCTAGTTCGCGCTGCAAGGTTTTTTGGCGTTCGGCTTCGGCTTTTTCTTCGCCGGCAAGACGTTTTTGTTTCTGTTCTAGCCAAGAGGAATAGTTGCCCTTCCAGGGAATCCCATGCCCGCGATCCAGTTCCAAAATCCAGCCGGCTACGTTGTCCAGGAAATAGCGATCGTGGGTCACGGCAATGACCGTGCCCGGGAAGGTATTGAGGTAGCGCTCCAGCCAGGCCACGGACTCGGCATCCAGATGGTTGGTAGGTTCGTCCAGCAAGAGGATGTCCGGGGCCTGCAATAGCAGACGGCAGAGGGCGACGCGACGCCGCTCACCGCCGGAAATCTGGGCCACGGACATGTCTGCGGGCGGGCAGCGCAGGGCAGACATGGCCATTTCCAGGCGGGCCTCCAAATCCCAGACGTTTTTGGCATCCATTTGTTCCTGCACAGCGGCCTGACGTGCCAGGAGGGCGTCCATTTCGTCCGGCTCCAGGGCTTGCGAAAATTTGGCGTTGATCTCTTCATACTCGCGGGCAATGGCCGTAAGTTCGCTCATGCCTTCTTCCACTACCTGGCGTACACTGCGCGTTTCCTGGGCCAGGGGTTCCTGCTCAAGATAGCCAATGGTATGGCCCGGGGCCAGAACGGTCTTGCCCTCATAGCTTTGATCCACGCCTGCGAGGATTTTCAACAGACTGGACTTGCCAGCCCCGTTCAGTCCCAGCACGCCGATCTTGGCGCCATAGAAGTAGGAAAGGGAAATATCCTTGAGGACTTCCTTTTGCCCGTGGCGCTTGCTGACCCGGATCATGGAATAAATGATTTTCTCCGCTTCGCTGCTCATAGCACTCCTCTGTTGTCCTTGCGGCTTCTTGGGCGCCTTTTGACTCAGACCCGCTGACAGCTTAGCTGGCTGAGGCATTTTTTTCAAGTCCGCATCCTATGCTTGCCTTCCCTGGCGCTCTCTGCCATGATGCCTGGAACCTTTCCACCCTGGAGACATGTTGTGACGATTTCTTTCTCGACCTTGTGTACTACCTTTACCCGCTACATGGGCTTTTTTATCCTTGGCTGCTCGGCCCTGGCCCTTTGGCAGCCCTGGCTGTTCGTCTGGGTTGCGCCCTGGATCACGCCCCTCTTGGGCTGCATCATGTTTGGCATGGGCATGACGCTGCGTCCGGAGGACTTCATCTGCGTCTTTGCGCGTCCACGTCCCCTGTTCCTGGGCCTGGCTGCCCAGTACCTCTGTATGCCCCTGGTGGCCTTTGCTCTGTGCTGGCTGCTGCGTCTGCCGCCGGAACTGGCCTTGGGCGTCATCCTCGTGGGCACGGCGCCCGGCGGCACGGCCTCCAATGTCCTCACCTTCATTGCGCGCGGCGACGTGCCCTATTCCGTGGCGCTTACGGCTGTGGCCACGCTGGCTTCTTTGGGACTCATGCCCGTGCTGACCTGGATTCTGGCCGGCGCCTGGGTGCCCGTGGACATGGCGGCCCTGTTCTTTTCCATCCTGAAGATCGTGATTGTGCCCGTGGCCCTGGGTATGGCCGCGCACCGCTACTGCGAGGGGCTGTGTCGGCGTGCCTTGCCCTACCTCCCTGCGGCCTCGGCCTTGACCATTATTTTGGTGGTGGCCGGCATCATGGCCATCAATGCTGCCAACATCCTGCATACGGGCGTACTTGTCCTGGCTGCGGTCATCTGCCACAACCTTATCGGCCTTGGCCTTGGCTATGCCCTTGGCCTCTTCTGGCGTTTTGACCTGCCGCGCCGCCGTGCCCTCTGTCTGGAAATAGGCACGCAAAATTCCGGTCTGGCCTCGGCCCTGGCCCTGGCCCACTTTACGCCGGCTTCGGCCATTGCCGGTGCCCTGTTCAGCGTCTGGCAGAATATTTCCGGCGCCCTCTTGTCCAACTGGTTCCACAACCATCAGGAAGCAGGGCAGAGCGTGGGCCAGGAGCGCTGAACCTGCCTTGGTTGCGCCCGCAACGTAGGCAAGGCGACAACATCAGAAACCTCAACGCGAAGGAAGGTGCCTATGTCCAAGGAAGTCCTCAGCACCGACACGGCCCCAGGGGCCGTAGGGCCCTACAGTCAGGGTATACGCAGCGCAGGCTTGCTCTTTCTCTCTGGCCAGATCGCCCTGAATCCGGCCACGGGCAAGCTCGTCGGCGACGACGCCGCAGCGCAGGCGGAGCAGGTCTGCCAGAATATCCTGGCCCTGCTGACCGCAGCGGGACTGACAGCGGCCAACGTGGTCAAGACAACGGTCTTTATCACCGACATTTCTGCCTTTGCCGCTGTCAACGCCGTCTATGCGCGGTATTTTCCAGCTCCCTGTCCGGCACGTTCGTGCGTGGAGGTCTGCAAGCTGCCGCTGGGAGCGCTGGTGGAAATTGAAGCCATCGCGGCCCTTTAGGCGCGGGCCAAAACGCGAGCCGCGCCGTCCGTGGTAACGCGGACAGGGGCTTGAACAGGTTTAAACTGGCATGGAGACAGCAGCATGAGTGACTGGTATGCGAGCCAGAGCGGTGAACGCGCCCTGCGAGCGCAACGAGTTTTGCTGCGCCACAATCTGTCTTCGCGGCGTCGTGCTGGCTGTGCGCTGCTGGAAATCAACTGTGGCCGAGGACAGTTCTTGCCCCTGCTGGTGCAATGCGGCTTTGACGTCACTGCCACGGAAGCCAATGCGCACGACCGGGCCGCTGCCACCGCCCTGTGCAGGCATGCGGACATCCTGGCCGCCAGTGACGACTGCCTGCCCTTTGAGGACGATGCCTTTGACCATGCCCTGCTGCACCTGGCGGATGCCTCTGCGCGGGCAGTGGAGTTGGCCATTGCCGAGGCATTCCGTGTGGTCAAGGCCAGCCTGCTGGTCACGTTCTGGAACACCCTGTCCCCGACCTGGCTGCTTGCGCGCCTGCGTGGCCATAAGGCCGACTGGCCGCAGACGCCGTGCAACTGGCTTACGGTCTGGCGCAAGCTCAGGAGGCTGCGCAGCGGTCGCATTACCTGCGCTGGTGTGCCCTGCGTTCCTGAAAGCCCCGGGCGCAAAACGTCCGGCCTTGTCCTGCGTCCTTGGGGTCCTCTGGCGGCATGGAGCCTCTTGCTTCTGGACATGACCCCGCCGCGTGCGGTAACGCCCTTGCCCCTGCGCCTGGAGCGTCCTTGTCTGCAAGCTCCTGAACCAGCCCTTGAATATGGAGACTGCGGGCCTTCCTCCAGGACGCAGTCCGCCAACGTCAGCCCGGATATGTCATGAAACTGCCCAATGTCTCTGCTATTGTCGCTCTGGTGCGTACACATGTGGCCAATATTCTCGCCCTTGTGCGCAAGCATCTCTTTCTTGTGGCCGGTGTCGCCCTGGGCATTATCGTTGTCATTGCCGGCATTGTCGGCTGGCGGCACTACCAGTACCGGCAGTCGGCGGCATTCGCCTTTCAGCGTTTTCACGCCGCCCTCATGCCGCCCAATCTGGAAATTCTTGCGGACTGCGTGGATTTCAACGGACTCACACTTCCCCTTGCGCGGGCCGCAGCCAGGTTGTATCCCTTTGTGAAACCAGGGCCGCATCAGGTAGCCCAGATCAACGATATTCTGCAGACAGCCCTGATCAAGCAGGTGCGCCTGAAGAATGAGGATGCGCCCAAGGAGCTGCCCGACAGGGAGTCACGCTTGCGAAGTCCGCTGTACGCGGTGCCATCGGATTTGCTGACCCAGATTTCCACGACGCTCACCCTGGCTGCGGCGGACGAGAGTACGGCACTCGCCACCGCTACGGTGCGCCATCAATTGCTGGAGAAGGATTTTCCCCTGCGCTTTCGTCTGGAGCGCTCGGCCAACGGCTGGCGCGTGCGCAGTCTGGACAATGCGCAAGAACTTGTCGCGCAATTCCGCGAGGCCCAGGTAGAGCGCATGCAAGGCCAGCGGCAACTGTTGGTTGACAAAAACGAACGCACCATGAAGCGCATGGAACAGACCCTGCCCCTCAAGGACTGCACGGCCAGCGCGACCTTGCTTTCGGACGGGCAGACGGTTTTGCTGGGCGTCCAGGTGGAAGCCAAGAATATCAGCGATGTGGTCGTCAAGAGCGTCAATCTTTCCGCCACTGTGGCCGACGCCAAGGGACAAAAGCTGTTGCACCGCTATCTCAATGCGGTTGTGTCCGTCCTGCCCCAACAACCCTTCCGCCATAGCTGGATCATAGAATTGGCCAAAACGTCACCGGAGGGGCGCGCCGTGCTGGCCGCTGGCCAGCTTTCCTGTAAGGCCGTCTGGCAAACCCTGGCCCTGGCCAATGGCGACGTGCTGCACATCATCGAGGTACCGCCGCCCCTGGAGGAACTGCAATAGGCGCAATATGCCGCTGCCTTCGCCGTGAAAGGCTTTTCTCCTGTGGCGTTCTGTGGCATACTTAATCCAGTGCGCCGTGGCAGGAAAGCGGCGCGCCCACGTCAAACATACAAGGAGCCACCCTATGTCGGGTCTCAGCCGTTCCATTCACCTTACCGTACATATTCACAAAGATCCTGCGGCTATGGCCGAACGCGCCGCGCACATCTTGGCTGCCGCTTGCGAAGACGCCATTGCGGAACGCGGTGTGTTTCGCATCGCCCTTTCCGGCGGAAAATCGCCCCTTCCCCTGTTCCGGCTTTTGGCCGGCAAGGACTGGGTGGATCGCCTGCCCTGGGACAAAATCAATGTTTTCTGGGTTGACGAGCGCTGTGTTGGCCCGGATCACCCCGACAGCAATTACGGCCTGGCGCGTCGGGAGTTGTTGAACCATGTTTCGACCATGCACTTTTTCCGCATGCGCGGCGACGCTGACCCGGTGGAGGCAGCCAACAAGTACGAACAGCAAATCCGCAGCGAGTTCCATATTGGACCCAACGAGCTGCCGCGCTTTGATTTTATCCTCCTGGGCATGGGAGACGATGGCCACACCGGCTCCATCTTTGCCAAATCGCCGGCACTTGCCGAACGCAAACGCCTGGTCATCGACCAATATGTGCCCGAGTGCAAAGCCGACCGCCTTACCTTGACGCTGCCCGTCATCAACAATGCCCGCTGCTGCATGTTCCTCGTCAACGGCAAGGAGAAGCATGCGGTTCTTTCTCAGGCCCTCAACCTGCTTTCAGAACCGGAACTGCCCGCGCAGATGGTGCGTCCTACCTTCGGTGATCTGATTTGGATTGTGGATGAGGCAGCCGCCAAGGGCTAATGCGCTTGCCTAAGGTCGGGGGATTCCTCAGGGAGAGAACCCGTCATCTGCGGCCCCGCATGTTTGCTGCGGGGCCGTGTACGTTAGTTCCAGCTCTCAGGTCTGCAGGGCTGGCAATGCGGCAAGGGCTAAAAATTGGCTAGCGTGTCCAATGCGGCAATGACAATTCTGCACCCAGGGCGCACCATGCGCAGGAGTTCGCGCATCTTCTCTTCCGGGATGGCAACGCAGCCTGCTGTGGATGTATTATGGGAATAACAATGGAGGAAGATCGCCGAGCCAAGACCGGGCTTGCCGTCCTCGTTATAGCTGATGTTCAGGCAATACTGGTATGGTTGCCCATAGTCAATGATATGTTCGCTTTCCCTGAGGTCAAAGTCTGCGCCAGATGTGGTACTCGTGAACTGATTGTAGAGCGGGGAAGCGTTGTCGCCCACCCAGTAGTGCGTGGCATCCACCTGGGTGTAGGGCAGGGCACAGCCCGGGTCGGGAGCGATGCCAAAAGCCTTGGTGAAATGAAAAATGCCAAGGGGCGTCTTGCCATCGCCTTCCCTGGTCTTGCCGAGACCGTTCTTGCCCACATAGGCTTGCGCGGTAAATATTTCCCGCCAGATGCCGCCCTCTTTTTGGTAGAAGGAGCAGAGGGCTTTGGATCCCTCGCTCACACCTACGAGAATGAGCTGATCCACGTTGTGGGCGGCCTCCAGACGGGCAACCTGCTGCGGTCTCAAGGCCCCGGGCAGGCTTGCCTGCCAGGCGCAGTAGCCGAGGATGATGAGACAGAGAAGAATAAGGGTTTTTTTCATCAAAACTTCCTTTGTGCTTGAAAAACTCCACCTATCGCGCCACCGTCCTTCAGGGCGGGACATCTCGAATTTCGCTCGACCACACCAGCGGGCGGCACGCGTAGGCGCGCACCACAAGAATTTCTATCTTGCAATGCTAGCAAAATTGCCATAAGATGGCAACTGTACACGTAAACCGCTCCCTGCGTCTTGCGGAGAGGTAGCGAAGCGGCCGTAACGCGCTCGACTCGAAATCGAGTTACCCCAGTGATGGGGTACGTGGGTTCGAATCCCACCCTCTCCGCCAAAGTATACAACCTGTAAGCCCCGCAAGGTCTATAAACCCTCGTGGGGCTTGATTTTTCCATGGTTCTTGAGTTGAGGATGTATGTATGCTGGATTACTAGTTAAGGTCTCTTTGCCAAGGCAGGATTCCTGACGGTATTTTTAGCGGTATTTGAAAGTTCTTGATTTGTTTTTCATCCAACAAATCAGATAGGTACATCTCAATTTTGACGGTCACCCTCTTCGCCATGAAGAACACACCAAGCCCCACGAAGCATCTACATCCTTGTGGGGTTTTCTTTTTGAGCATCCTTGTTTTTTGCCGCGACGTGTCGCCTAGATGCCGTGTACAGTCCTGGCCGCTTACGCAGGAAACAAGGAGCAAGGAGCGTGGAAGGATGCGCCGGAACAGGGGAGGATTGACCATGCGCGCCGTATGCTGGTTCGTCTGTTGTGTGCTTCAGACCCTGCCCTTGCTGGCTTGGGCCGTTGCCAACGCGGACATGGGGACGCATCCAGGATTCGCGCGGGGGACGCCGTCAGCAGAGCCTGCCCTGCCCGTGGAACTCGATGCCGAGGGCCGCCTGGACTGGCAGTGTCTGCGGGCTTCCTATCCGCAGATCACGGGCCTGGTCTCTGATGCCCAGGGCCTCTGGCTGCTGCTGCAGGACGGCAAGCGTGTGCCCTATGTCCAGGCTTCGGGGCAGGCAGAGGGAGAGCAAGATTTCTGGGTGACAGACGTGCGCAGTGCCATGGCCGACGCCTATCCCCTGGAACCGCAACGACCGGACACGCCCGCAGGGGTGGCGCCGGGCCGACGGCGTTCCTACGCCCTTCTGGAGGCAATGTATGGGGACTCGCCTGAGGCCGTGAAGGCCCGCTTGCGTCCTGTGGTGTTTTTTGGGCAGCGGCTCTGGCTGACAGCCTCGGCTGCCTCTGCCCTGTCGCGGGCCGAAAGCACATTGCGGCCCGTGGTCGAGCGGGATTCCGCACTGCGTCGTCTGCTCAAGACGGCAGGGGGCTTTTACTGGCGGCGTATTGCCGGAGAAAAACGCCTGAGTCCGCATGCCTATGGCATTGCCTTTGACATCAGTCCGCACATAGCGACCTATTGGCGCTGGTCTTCCCTGCGCCCGCATCCCATGCAGAAGACGTACCCGCAGGCCATTGTGCAGGCATTGGAGAACGAAGGTTTTATCTGGGGCGGCAAGTGGCACGAGTATGACCTCATGCATTTTGAATACCGTCCGGAAATCATCTGCAAAGCGCGCTTTGGCCCACAGACGATGTTCCCTGTTCGGCCAAACGCAACTACGCCAGCCACGCTTGGGCGATAGAGAGCAGTTGCACACGTTTTGAACCCCAGACGATTCGCCGCCAGAATCCGTCGTCTGCGCCAGTGCTGCTCCAGTGAAACTGCTCTCTGTTCAGGCCAAGACTACTACTGCAAGGGCGGAATGCGCAGCTTCTGGCCGGGGTAGATTTTGTCGGGATCCTTGAGCATGGGGCGGTTGGCTTCAAAGATGACCGTGTACTTGGCACCCTTGCCCTTGCCATAGTGGGTTTCGGCAATCTTCCAGAGGGTATCGCCTTTTTTGACTTCGTAGAAGGCAGATTCCCCAGCCGGTGCGGTCACGGTCACATCATCGGTCTTCACGCCGGAAATGCCGACCTTGTTGCCCACCTGGAGAACGGCCTTTTCCAGGGTTTCCTGATCCTTGGCAGAACCCTTGAGGACGACCTGATCGCCCTCAACTTCCACTTCCAAATCCTTGGTGTCCAGGCCCAGGGAGTCCAGATCTTTTTTCAGTTCGGCTGCGTTGGCCTTGCCGCTGCCAAAAATTTTGTCCCCCACGTCCTTAATGAATGTGAACAGTCCCATCTGAAACCTCCTTGATGTTTGGCGTGTCTGCACCTGGCGTGCAGGATACCGGGTTTTCTCCACACACAGCGTCCATGCTAGCGCGCAATGCCTCAGCTTTCAAGCTGGTTTGCGTCCTCTTTCCTGGCCTTGAGTCGGCAGAGCAATGGCATGGCAGCGAAGAAAGGAGCTGGCGTCGCCTGCATGGCGCTGTGTCGAGGATTTGGCCAGTGCGTTGTTTGCGACAGAGGCAGTGTCGTGTGGTGATGTTGGCCAGTGCGTTGTTTGAGACAGAGGCAGGGCCGTGTGTCGGCCATGCCTCTTGCAGTGTCAGGCGTCTGCGTCAGGCAGAGTGGGCGGCAGGTGGCGGCGCATGGCATTGAGGGAAACAGCCAATGTGGTCAGGTTGTGGAGGAGGGCAGAGGGTGCAGGCGCCAGGATCATGAACAGGGTTCCCAGGAGGAACAGGCTGTTCAGGGTCAGGGTGAGGGCAAAATTGCCGTGGATGCGGCGCAGGGTGCGCTGCCCGAGCATGCGGGCGTGTACCAGGCCATCCAAACTCGGTCGCGTCAGCAGGACGTTGGCCACTTCTTGCGCCAGATCCGTGCCATCGCTCATGGCCACGCCCACCTCTGCGGCGGAAAGGGCCGGCGTATCATTGATGCCGTCCCCCACCATGAGTACCTTGTGCCCAGAGCTGACCAGCTCCTGCACAATGTGGGCCTTGTCCTCGGGCAAAATCTCTGCGCGAAACTCCGTGATGCCCAGGCGATCGGCCACGGCCCTGGCAGTACGTTCGTCATCGCCGGTGAGCATGAGTACGCGTTGGATGCCCAGCTCGCGCATGGCCGCGATGACCCTGTCGGCTTCGGGCCGCAGCGGGTCTTCAATGGCCACCATGCCCACCAATCGGCCTTCCTCGCTCATGAAGAGCAGCGAGCGGCCCAGCGCTGCCTGACGGCGGATGTCTTCGTCCAGCACGGAAACGTCCACGCCTTCGTCTTGTTCGATGTAGTGACGGCTGCCCACACAGACCTTCTTGCCGTGCAGGGAAGAAGCCACGCCGTGGGCCACCACGTACTGTACCTGGGCATGTTCTTCGGCGTGTTGCAAGTGTTCTTCCTGGGCCTTGCGCACCACGGCCCTGGCCACGGGGTGGGGAAAGTGTTCTTCCAGGCAGGCCATGATGCGCAGCGCTTCCCTGCCATCGAAGCCCGGGGCCGAGATGACCTCGGCCACCCTGGGGCTGGCCTGTGTCAGGGTGCCTGTCTTGTCAAAGACGAGCGTGTCAACCTCCTTGAGGGCTTCGAGGTAGCGTCCGCCCTTGATGGCAATGCCGTGCCGCGCCCCTTCGCGCATGGCCGAGAGTACGGCCAGGGGGGTGGCCAGCTTGAGCGCGCAGGAGTAGTCGACGAGCAGTACCGAGGACGCTCGGCGAAAGTTGCGCGTCACGAGCCAGACCAGACCGGCCAGGGCGAAGGTGAAGGGCACGGCCATGTCGGCCAGGCGCTCGAATCTGCCCTGAACACCGGCCTTGAGGGCTTCGGACTCTTCGATGAATTTGACCACCTGGCGCAGGCGCGTGCCGTCGCCCACCTTACGCACGGAAACGACAATGCGTCCCTCCTCCATGGCCGTGCCTGCGTACACGGATGCCCCGATCCCGCGCAGCACGCCCAGGGGTTCGCCGGTCATGGATGCCTGATTGACCAGGCCCTCGCCTTCCACCACTTCACCGTCCACCGGGATGGAGCTGCCAGCGCGCACGACTACCAGATCGCCTGGCCGCACCTGGGCCAGGGGCACGGAAACCTCTTCCTTGTTCACGAGCAGCCAGACGTTTTCAACGTTGAGAGCCAGGCTTTCCGTGAGCGTGGACAGGGATCTTTGGCGCGTCCATTGTTCCAGGATTTCGCCCAGGTGCAGTAGGAGCATGAGCATGCCCGCAGTGCGAAAGTCGCGCAGCAGCAGCGATGTGCCGATGGCTGCCGCATCCAGCACGTCCACAGTGAGCCTGCCATGCAAAAGCGCACGTATGCCCTTGAGCAGGAAGGGGATGGCCTTGAGGACGCAGCGTACCATGCGTACGGCCATGGGCAGCAAGGGGCGCACGAAAATATAGTGTACAAGGGGTTTGAAAATATCTGCCCCGGAAATTTCGATGGCCGGCATTGCCTCTGCCCCGGCGCCGGACATGGGGGGGATTGCAAACTGGCATTGGGTGTCGGCAGCGCCCAAGAGCAGGGTCAGGGCCTGTGTGCGGCTGCTGGCGTCGGCGTAGAAGATGAGCAAGCTGCCCACCAAGGCATTGGCGCGCACCTCGCGGATGCCGTCCAAGGAGGCCAGCGCACCGCGCAGGGCTTCCAGTCGGGCGGTCTCCAAATGACGACTGGACCGGATGCGCATCCTGCCGCCCCCGTGTTCTCCCATCGAGGGCACTTCGTGAATAATGACAAAACGCATGGATGTTCCTTGTGAAAAAAAGCGCAATGCTGACGGTCGTGACTCAACCCTGTCGCATTGCGCAGATATGCGTGCCGTCAGGCCATGAGCAAGCATGGCCGACCATGCCTGGCCGACAGCGGCACTCGTGGAGGGGACGCTTAGGCTTCGGTGTCCGGGGCGACCTTGCGTTTTTCGGCGGCCTGGCGCGCTTCGGCAGCCAGGTCTTCCATGTCTTCCTTGAAGGCTTCAACCTTGCTCAACAGGGCGTCCCTGACGTCCATGCCGCGGCTCAACAAATCCGTAGCCAGAGGCTTGAAATCCAGTTTGCCGCGGCTGAGGGCTACGGTACCCAAGGCGCCAAGGGCAAGACCGCCCAAAAACCAGAGACCATATTTGAGACCGTCGTTCATCACACACTCCTTTCCTTTTTCTGCCCTCTTGTGCAGCAGCTCCAGGCGGCGCTGCTTGGGAAGTTCTGCAATGCCTAGCGGAGAAGCAGATACTGCGCAGAGGCAAAATGGCGAAAAAAGGGTAGACGCCAGCGCGGCAAAGGTCAAGGAGAATGTGAGACCGCCGTGGGGGCTGGCGGCACGTTGCTGGCTCGGCGGCTTCGTCTTGTGAGAACCGCCGAGCTGAAAGGGTATATCTTGCCCATGTCTTGCCCAAAGAGCGGCAAGCAGCGTCCTCGCCAGGTGCGTGTTCAAGCTTTGGCAGCGTCCTTTTCTTCGTCGGGTGCGTTTTCCGTTTCATGGCGACCGGCGATCAGATTGCGGTGGCCGACAATGATGTGTTCGAGGACGCTGGGGTCGGCCAGAGCCGTTGTATCGCCCAGATCGTCATATTTGTCGCCGGCGATTTTGCGCAGCATGCGCCGGATGACCTTGCCCGAAGTTGTCTTGGGCATGGCTTCCACAAACTGAATGAATTCCGGACTGGCCAAGGGGCCGATGTCGCGGCGCACGGCGTCGCGCAGTTTGACGCGCAACTGGGAACTCCAGGCCACTTCGTCGCGCGTCACCACATAGGCGTAGATGCCTTCGCCCTTGAGGGCGTGCGGCATGGGCACCACGGCTGCTTCGCTCACATCCGGGCTGGCAGCCAGCACGGCTTCGATTTCCGCCGTGGACAGGCGGTGACCGGACACATTGATGGAATCGTCCACGCGGCCTAAAATCCAGTAAAAGCCGTCCTCGTCGATTTCGGCCGCGTCGCCGGTGGAGAAGCAGCCAAAGCGCGAGAAATAGGACTGGTATTTTTCTTCGTCGTTGAAGACGCCCTGCATCATGCCCGGCCAGGGGCGGCGGATGACCAGATGGCCGGCCCTGCGTCCTGTCTGGCGTTCGTCGTGTCCCTCTTCGCCATCGCGCGCCGCCGTGCCGATGACATCGGCGTCGATGCCCGGCAGGGGGCGGGTGGCGGAGCCTGGCTTGAGGCGCGTGGCATAGGGCATGGGGGCAATCATGGCGCCGCCCGTCTCCGTTTGCCACCAGGTGTCAACGATGGGCAGTTCCCCGCCGCCAATGTGCTTGTGATACCAGTGCCAGGCTTCGGGATTGATGGGTTCGCCCACGCTGCCCAGAATGCGCAGGCTGCCCAGGTCGTAGCGCTCTGTCCAGGCTTCATTCATGCGCATGAGCGTGCGGATGACCGTGGGCGCGGTGTAGAGGATGTTCACGCGGAAATTTTCCACGATGCGCCAATAGCGGTCGGGGTAGGGCCATGTGGGCACACCTTCAAACATGAGGGTGGTGGCGCCCAGGGCCAGAGGGCCGTAAACGCCATAGGTGTGGCCTGTGATCCAGCCTGCGTCGGCGGTACACCAGTACACATCGTCGTCGCGCATGTCGAAGCACCACTGCGTGGTGTGCGCGGCATAGGTAAGATAGCCGCCCGTGGAGTGCAGTACGCCCGTGGGCTTGCCGGTGCTGCCGCTGGTATGTAGCAGGAAGAGCGGGTCGTTGGCATCCATGGGTTCGCAGGGGTAGTCGGGATTGAGCGTGAAATCGTCGATGAGGTCGTGCCACCAAATGTCACGGTTGCGCTGCATGGCCACGTTGTCAATGCCCGTATGCTTGACCACGACCACATGGGCTACTGAGGGACAGCGTTCCAGGATGGGATCCAGGTTGGCCTTGAGGGGCTTGAACTTGCCTGCGCGCACGGCGGCGTCGGCGGTGATGACCACGCGCGCCTTGCAGCCCTGGATGCGGCTGCGCACGCCGCCTTCCGCATAGCCGGAGAAAATGGCCGTGTGTACGGCGCCGATGCGCGCACAGGCCAGCATGGCGATAAAGAGTTCCGGGATCATGGGCATGTACAGGGCCACATGGTCGCCCTTGCGGATGCGCAGCGAACTCAAGGCATGGGCCACGCGACAGACTTCCGTATAGAGCATCTGGTAGGTATAGCAGCGCACGTCCGTTTCTTTTTCGCCCTGCCAGATGATGGCCGCCTTGTTGCGCCTGCCCGAAATGAGATGCCTGTCAATGCAGTTGAAGGCAGCATTGAGCTTGCCACCGCTGAACCAGCGGTATTTGTGGTTGGCCTCGTCCGCATCCAGCACCTTGTCCCAGCGTTTGAACCAGTGGAGCAGCTGCGAGGCACGCGCTCCCCAAAAATCGTTGGGGTCTTCCAGGGCGCGCTGGCAGAGCGCCTTGTACTCTTCTCTGCTGCCGATCCAGGCCGATTTCCGACCGTGTTCTGGTGGAAGGTAGGATCGGGTTTCATTCAACAGCGTGGTGATCCTTTCCTGGGACATGGGTTTGCCCTCGCTCCTTAGTGTCAATATTGGAGAAAAATAGTGTGCTATTCTTTTCCTAGCCAGATTGAGGGCCTGCGTCAAGGGAAGAAGAGTACGCGCTTTCTTTCACAAGGGCAGCAAACCTGTTTTCCCGCGTCAGCCAGACGCAAGGATGCGGCAGTGCAGCAGCAGGCTGGCCAAGGGGCTGAGCGGCAGCCCCACCACGGTACTCCAGGAACCGTCCACCCGTTCTGCGAGGAAGGCCCCCTGTCCCTGGATGGCATAGGCGCCGGCCTTATCTTGCGCTTCGCCGCTGCCCACATAGGCTTGCAGCGCGGACAGGGGCCAGTGCGAAAAGCAGACTTGGCTTGTATCGCTGAACACGAGCTGACGCCAGTGCCCGTAGTCGCGTATCTGGAGTTTGGGCAGCGCAGGGCCTGCCTTGGGCGTATAGGGGACAGGCCAGAGCGTGGCTGGCAGGAGCAGGCACACGGCGCTGATGACCTCATGGCAGCGGCCATTGAGGCGCTGCAGCATGGCCAGAGCATGGTCGGCGTTTTCCGGCTTGCCCAGGATGGTTCCATCCAGGCTGACCACCGTGTCGGCTGCCAGAAGCACCGTGGCGGCTGCCGCGTCCAGGTCACGCGCCACGGCCTGGGCCTTGGCAGTGGCGGCACGTTGGGCATAGGCCGCAGGACGTTCGCCTCTCGTGGGCTGGGGTTCTGGGCCTTGGGCCTGGCAGACGCGAAAGGGCAGGCCCCATTCTTCCAGAAACTGCCTGCGGCGCGGGGAGGCCGAGGCCAGGACAAGGGTGAGTCCCTCGCGCAGGGTGAAGATGGCGCAAGGCATGTCCTTATGCCGCCGGGCTGTGGCGCAGCACTTCGTTGTCCCGCATGTCCAGGACACGGAACATGCCGTCCTCATAGAGACCGTAGCTGCGTACCGAACCCTGCTTGGGCAGGGAAAGGGAACCAGGGTTCCAGAAGTGCAGACCGTCCAAGGTTTCGCCCCGCGGCACATGGCTGTGACCGCGCAGCAGCACCGTGCCCGCAGCAAAGCCCGGGCAGGGCGGGTACTCCGGCAGACGGTGGCCGTGACTGACAAAGATGTTCAGGCCGTCTGCGGAAATCCATGCCTGTTCCGTCACGGGAAAGGGCAGCAGCCCCAAATCTACTTCGGCGTCGCAGTTGCCCTTGACCGCCACCACAGGACAGGGCAATGACGTGAGATCGGGCAGTGTCTTGAGTACCGAGCGCGTGTCATAGCCCTGCGGCAAGGGATTGCGCGGGCCGTGGTACACGAAGTCGCCGAGGAGGACGAGTTTGTCCGGGAGCAAAGCGTAGGTTCTGTCCAGAAGAAAACGCAGGCTGTCAAGGGAACCGTGCAGGTCAGAAGCGATGAGCATACGCATCAGGCGTCCTCCTTGGCGTTTGGGTGTTCTCCAAGCCACTGATCCAGATCCAGGGCTTCTTCTACAAGAAGGATGGGAATGTCGTTGCGCACCGGATAGAGAACCTTGCAGGCCGGGCAGGCCAGGCCCGCGAGTCCGCCCCCTTCCGCCAGGGCGCGCAGTGTGCCCAGGCAGCGGGGGCAGGCCAGGATGCGGAGAAGTTCTTCGGTATTCATGCTTCAATCCAGGGGAGGTTTGCAGCCACAGGGAAGTTTTGATCACAAATTCCTTGTGGCTGGAACTACTCAGGGCCAGGGGCGCAAGCGTCGGCGTCCCTGCGCTTAGTATAGTAGTCGCAAACGCCGCGAAGGACAAGATTTGCTTTTTTGTGAGCTTGGGTGTATGCTCTTGCTATGAACCTAGAGCAAAAATTTGTGGATTTGCATACGCATTCCACGGCTTCGGACGGCACGGATTCTCCCACTACCCTGGTGACTGCGGCCAAGGCCGCTGGTCTGGCGGCCATTGCCCTGACCGACCACGACACCGTGGCCGGGCTGGAAGAGGCCCAGGCCGCAGGCCGCAAGCTGGGCATGGACGTCGTGCGCGGCTGCGAAATCTCCTGCAGCACGGAACATGGGCATTTGCACATCCTGGGGCTTTGGCTGCCCGTCGATGCCAAACCCTTGGAGGAACGACTGTCCTGGTTGCGTCAGCAGCGCGATGCGCGCAATGTCAACATCCTGCGTAAGCTGCAGGAGCTGGGCTTGTCCGTCAGCATGGACGAGGTGCTGGCCGAGGCCAAGGGCGAGAGCGTGGGCCGACCGCACATTGCCACCGTCTTGCTGCGCAAGGGCTATGTGGGCGACAAGAAAGAGGCTTTTCGCAAGTACCTGGGCAATGAAGGCAAGGCCTATGTGCCGAGAACAGTCCTGACGCCCGAGGAGAGCGTGCGCCTGCTCTCCAGCCTGGGCGCCACGGTCAGCCTGGCCCATCCCCTGCTGCGCAAGCTGCCTTGGGACTGGTTGGAAGCCATGGTGGCGCATCTCAAGGACTGCGGTCTCGACGCCATAGAAGCCTACCACAGCGAGCATTCCGAGGCCCAGACCCGAGCCTGTCTGGAGCTTGCCCGTCGGCATGGCCTGGCCGTCAGCGGTGGTTCGGATTACCACGGCGCCAACAAGCCTTCCATTGCCCTTGGCCGCGGGTACGGCTCCCTGCGCGTCAGTGTGCAGCTCTTTGAAGACTTGCGTCGCCGTCGTCAGGCCGTTGGCCTGCCTGTCCGATGTGGCGTACAGACGAAAGGGCAGCGCTGTGCAGCTTTAGCCTCAAGGGCTTCAAGGGCAATGTTTGTTCTGTAGCGGACATATCTTTCTGCGCGTTGTGAACTCGTTGAAGAAACAAAATCTGAATGCGGGAAATGAAAAAATGACAAGCCATTGTCAAAAAGAGGCGTCATCTTGAGGAGAGAACCAGTTTTTGTATCAAAGAGTGTCCCATAATTGCCCATGTGACGATCTTTATTGCCGATGATGGTATCAAAGAGCATCATATCTTCATAGCGATCTTTGCCAAGAGCCTTTGCTAAAACCTCATGTGTCTGCGGAACATTGAGGTTGATTTCACTCAACTGCCAGCGTTGAATCCCCATGTAGGGCAAACATTCATCAAAATATTCGGCGCGGAAACCTCGGCATTCATGCCGAGGAGGAAGCGCCGCCTCCAAAGTTTTTCCTTGACTGCCAAGTTGTTACACACTATTTTTTCCCATATGAAGCGTACCATCTCAATTAAGCTCCTCACAACAGCGG
>JAFTCE010000103.1 GCA_017454855.1 Desulfovibrio sp. | reverse complement strand
CCGCTCCTGCTCCAGGGCGAAATCATAGAGTTGTGAAAAAAGGTTGATGCCCTGGGGCGTACCGATGAAGAGCGCCCCGCCGTGGCGATCCGAGAGCGTGGGCCGGACGACTTCTTCCCAGGTTTCCGGGCGCATTTGGGCCACTTCGTCCAGCACCACGTAGTCGAAATACTGGCCGCGCAGGGCATCGGGATTGTCGGCACCGAAGAGGCGTACGCGGGCCGTGGTGCCGTCGCTTTGGGCAAATTCCACAAAGAGATCGGACTCGTTGACCACGCGGCCGGGTATGGTTGCGCTCCAACGTTTGAGTTCGCGCCAGGCAATGGCCTTGGCTTGCGTACGCAGGGGGGCGATATAGGCACAGTTGGCGCGTGGACGCGGGCAGGAACCGGCCAGCATGAGCAGATGGTTGATGGCCACGGTAGTCTTGCCAAAGCGGCGATGGGCCACGACGACCACGAAGCGTCGTTGCAAGAGCAGACGGTGCAGGGACGGGTAGCGCGGGACATAGGGCATGGTGATCACGGACTGGCTGGATTCCTGGGCTGACATACTGGCTCCTTTGTTTCTGTGCGCAGGCGCTTTCTTGGGCACTCCTCCTGGGGGGAGATCAGCTTGGCCTGGGGTGATAGGTGGAAGTATCCACATGAAAGACAAAGCGCAGGGCCGCACCGGCCTGGCCATTGCGGCGAAAACGGATTTTCTGCACCAGAACCACGGTTTCGCCGCTGCGCATGTCCGGACGATAGACGCAGAGGATATTGTCGGCCTTGTTGCGCCACATGGCACCGCCGGCGATGTCATAGGCCGTGGGCGCGGGATAGCTGCCGTCCTTGTTCTTCTCCAACTGGCGTGGATGGGCGATGACAAAGACGTGGACGCCGTTGACGCGGGCGAAGCGCCGTATTTTGGCCAGCTGGGCACTGATGTACTGGTCTTCGCGCTGGAAGGCAGACATGTCGTGGGCCACCTCGTTCCAGGGATCGATGACCAGAACCTTGATGCCCTCGCGATAGACCAGCACGCGGGCGCGTTGCAAAATGCCCTCCACGCTCAGCATGTCGGCATCGCGTTCCGGCTGGATAAAGAAAAAACCGCGTGCCAGGGCGCTGGCCTGGTCGTGGACTTCCTCGGGACGCATGAGCCGAAAGTTCATGCCGGCGTACATCTCCACGAGCAAGGCCAAATGGGCCTGGGCCGGCCAGTTTTCCGGCGAAAAGGCTGCCGAGGCCCAGCCGTGCAGGCGAAAGAGGTTCACGCGCAGGGCGTCGATGAAGGTCGATTTGCCGTGCGAAGGGATGCCCGTGACCACGGTGAGCTGGCCTGGTTCCACGTTAAAGACCTGGGCCGCATTGGGCCAGCCTATGTCCACACCGGCCTGCTCCGGCCTGGAATGCAGGTCAAAGAGGGCATCCCAGAGGTCATGGACACTGCGCACCCCGTCCACCGGAAAGGGTTTGGCCTCGTCCAGACAGCGGATCAATGCCTCTGGGCCGCGCTGTATAAGAACGTCGTTGGCGTCCTTGCAGCCCTGGGGCCAGAAGACCTTGAAGCAACGCTCCATGCCGATGCGCCGGCAGAGTTCGTCGCGCAGGCGCTGGCCTGGGGCGTCGCTGTCCACGGCCAGGAGTACCCGACCGCAGGACTCGAACAGGGCTTCCATGCCTTCCAAAAAGGCGAACTTGCTGCTGAAGGCGCGGGCCTCGGGCGCAGGCGCGCCGTCCGGTACCGACACAACGCAGCGAAAGCCGACCTCGTACAGGGCCAGGCAGTCCATTTCGCCCTCGGTGATGATCAATGTGGCCTTGTCTGACGCTTCCTTGGCCGCTGCCAGGGCCATGTCGTGGTTGTAGAGGCACTTGCGGGCATTTTTCTCCTGGCGAAAGCGCTTGTCCAGGGTGCGGTACTTGACATTGACCACCTTGCCCTGGAGAAAATAGGGAAAGAGGATGCAGCCGACGTGTCCCCCATTGCCCGGGCCTGGCATCCAGGCCGTGGCCTGGGCGATGTGAAAGGCTTCCAGTGTGGCCGTGCTGATGCCCCGACGCCGAAACCAGGCCAGTATCTGGGCGTCGGCAATGCTTTTGCCTTGAAAGCGCGGTGTGGCAAAAGCCTGGCGGGCGCGCTCGGCCTGGCCTTGGGTGAGGCCCCCGGCCCACCCGCAGTGGTGGCAGTACCAGACGCCCGCGTCCACGTTCACGGCCAGGCATTTTTCGTAACTCTTGTGCCGCCCTGGCGAACACTGCGGACAGCGTGTGCGCGTTTCCCCCCTGGCCCCGCTGACCAGCTCGATGCCGAAATCTGCAAAATTTGCCATTGTTGTCCCCCCTTTGCTTCCTGCGCCGCCTCAGTTTGTGGCCTGGCCGTAGAGAAAACCAGGACTGGCGCGGCTGTTGCGCGCTGCGCGGTTTTGCTCCTTGTCCAGCCAGGTGGCGATGAAACGCGGCACGCCCTTGGCCGTTTTGCGCTTTTTGACGTTGACTTCGAGCCAGGCGCGCATCCGCCGCAACTCGTGTTCCACGTCCACGCCCGGGTACAGCTCGCGCCAACGCTGCACGTCGGCCTGGGTCACGGCGTGGCAGCTCTTGTCGGCCAGGGGCAGTTCCAAAACTGCCACCTCGGCGCAAGCTTCTTCCTGTTCCTGTTCCTGTTCCTGATTAGGGGAAGGTTGGCCGAAGGCTTCGGGGAAGGCTTCGGGGAAGGCTTCCTGGAAGGCTTCGGGGAAGGCTTCCTGGAAGGCTTCGGGGAAGGCTTCCTTGAAGGCTTCGGGGAAGGCTTCCTGGAAGGTCTTGCCAAAGGTTTGGGCAAAGCCTTGGGCAAAGGCTTGGCCATAGGCAGGACCCAGATTCCGGGCATAGGTGCCGACCTGGGTTGCAATGCGCTTTTTCAGCTCGCACTCCGGGCATTGATCCAGACTGCCCACCCAGGAACGCAGGACATTGGGACTCTCTGGAGCATTGTACTTCATAAAATTGGGCAGCCAGAGCAGGCCGTCCTGCTCAGAACAGATGACCATGCCCTGGTTCTGCAATTCCCCCAAGGCTTGGCAAAAGACGTTCAGGCTCCAGCCCATTTCCGGCGCCAATCCCTGGGGATAGGCGCGCAAGGTGCCAATGGCTGAAGTCTGTGGATGCGTCAGCAGGAGAAAAAAGACCAGCCTGGCATTGTCCGACAGCGTGCGAAACTTGGCATCGTTCCAAATGGACGGCGCTATTTTGCGGTATTTGGCCATCGCAACCTCCCTTGGCAAAGCCTGCAAGCGGTGCTTTGGGCTGCCTTTGGCCGTGTCGGCAATGACGACACTGCTTCCGGCAGCTTTGCAACTTCCCCACCGCCCACATGACAGCGGGAACCTCGATAAACATCCTGGCCTGTGCTGGCACAGCGACCGCACCACCAGGCCATGCCCGGTCGCCTGCGCCAGCCTGCACAGGTAATGCAGGACAAAGGCTTTTTCCCCGCACCACTCTTGCAAGACGCTGGAACGTCAGGCGACGAAGTCGGTGCCGAAGACATGGGCGGCGCGACCCATTCCCCCCCTGGCCTAAAGTCAAACATGATCCTTGCCCTCTTCCGACACACGGTTCTGCGGCCTCTCGCCAGACAGGCGCAAGCGCGGATCCCTCGGTTCGTCCCCCACTCCCGCACGGGTCGAGCCGACCGCAGGAAGTGCGTTTTCACGGCAAGGGTTCGCAACCAGCGTTGGGTTCAGGGCAGCACCCGGCTCAGGATTCAGGCCAGTGCCCAACTCAAAATCCAGGCCAGTGCCCAGCGCAGTCTTGAGGTCTGGGTTCGGGCCAGGGTTCGCGCCGGTGGTCGGGCCGGTGATCGGGCCAGAGTTCGGGCCAGAGTTCGGGTCTGGGTTCGGGCCAGAGTTCGGGTCTGGGTTCGGGCCATGGCCCAACGCAGGGTTGAACCCAGGTTTCAGGCCAGTGTCCACATCAGAACATCGACCAGTGGCAGGTGCCAGGCTTGGGCTGAAGGATTCTGGCTTTTCCCCGTGCCTGGCAGGTCGTTGCCCAGCCTGACCAGGTTCTTGAGCGTTACCCCTGTCGCCCGTCGAAGGTTGGGCCTGGACAGGCAGGCTGCCCTTCCTGGGGGCAAAGAGCAGAGCACGCTTGTCGCCATAGAGCCAGGGCACGACGCGTTCGGCAATGGACGAGCCGGGATTGCAGAGAAAGCGCGAGAGTGCGCAGACATTGACGCCAACCAGGGCGGCAAAGTCCTTGCGACTCATGTGCGCCTGGCGCAATAATTCTTTCAGGTCTCCTTGAATGCTCATGGCGTGAATTTAACTAAAAGGTAAAATTTTGGCAAGGAATTTTTTTCTATTTAGTTATTGCAAAGAAATTTGCTATATGGTAAATTTTTTTCATGGGAACGTACAAAGATTATCTCAATGGAGTTCGCTCTCTGTTTGAGGGCGAAGGGGCGCGGTTCAAGAACCGCTCAGAATTGGCAGGTTTTGTAGATTTGGCGCCTGCTCAGATTGGCCGGTACACTTCTGAGGAAGGCACGAAGAATCTGGAAAAGATCTGCGATTTTCTGGACAAGGTGGGAGCGAAGATCGTCTTCCCCGGGCAGGAGATGGACGGTTTTGTGCTGATACCGCGTGTGCGCGGCGTGGCCGGTGCCGGGGAGAGCTGGGAGACGAGTGCGGAACCGACGGGCATGTATGCATTTCGCGAGAGTTTCATGCGCAATCTGGGCTTGAATGCCAAGCATGCGATCATGATGTACGTGGCCGGAGACAGCATGGAGCCGCTGATTTGCAACCGCGACACCATCTTGGTGGACACGCACGACACGGAACCGCGAGACGGCGGCATCCATGTGGTGGGTTTTGGCGAGACCGTCATGGTCAAGCGTTTGCAGCGCACCCCACGGGGCTGGAATCTCTGTTCTGAGAACAAACGGTATCCGCCCCTGGCCATTGAGGGCCAGGAGCTGGAATCCATGCGCATCCACGGTCGTGTGCGCTGGTTTGGCCGCGTCCTTTAGGGACTTGCGCCAAAGCAGAGAGGAATTTTTGGGGAATTTTTTTCTGTTTCCATCCACAGACGCTTCATCCGCCGACTGACGCCGCAACCGTGCGGAGAGGAGCCGTGCGGCCATCCCTGGCAGAGGACTGCACAGCAGCCTGTACCTTCCTGCGGCGTAACAGGATGATACGCAGAGGACTGCTTGACATCCTCCCCCGCCTAAAGGCGGGGGATTCCTAGCGGAGGCAGGCTTACGCCTGCAGCCCTAGGCGGGTTCCTGCTTCAACGCGGGCGCATCTTCCCGCTCCACAGGCTGACACGGCCTGCCCGGCCGCCAAGATATTCAACGCCGCATTGTCTCATCGGCATTTGCTTCAAAACCACAGGAAGTGCATTTGAACACAGATTGTGACTGTCTGTTGCTTTTATCAACACAGCCACAGGTGCTACACGTTTGGCTGGTATATTGCGGCGGTATCACAAGAAGTATGCCGCCCCGCCATGCCTGCTTGTACGTCAACTGCCATCTGAACTCGAACCAGCCTTGATCCAGAATGGCTTTGTTCAAACCTCTTTTGGCACTGACATTGCGTCCGGGCTGTTCAAGCGTGCCAGATGCAGAACGCGACATATTCCTCACCTGCAAGTCTTCCATGACTACCATCGCGTGGTTTTTGCTTATGGTTGTCGTGTGCTTGTGCAGGAAGTCTTTACGCACGTTGGCAATCTTGCGGTGTTGCTTTTGCAGCTTGAGTGTCTGTTTCTGCCAATTTTTTGAGAGTTTCTCCATTCTTGAACGTTTACGCTGTATTTTTGCCAGTTTTTCCTCATGATTTCTGAAAATATTGAGCGGTTCAATATATGTGCCATCTGATATGGTGACGAATCTCGCGATGCCCATATCTATGCCAACAGCACTTGAAGAAGGATGGATTGGCTCGACAATTTCACGTTCTGTCTGGATAGACACATACCATTTACCAGCTGTGAGAGAGACTGTTATCTGTTTGGGTATCCCTAAAATAGTCCGGCTATTGCGGTATTTCATCCAGCCTATTTTGGGCAGGAAGATACGGTTGTTCTGTTCATCGACCTTGAATCCCTGCGGATAGCGGAAAGAATCGTGTATCCCCTTCTTTTTAAAACGCGGAAATGCTGCACGCTTTTCAAAAAAATTTTTGTATGCCCTGTCAAGGTCTTTAAGAGTCTGTTGCAATATCTGAGAGTGAGCCTCTGCAAGAAAGGATGTGGACACTTCCTTTTTCCATTCCCGCAAAAGTCCT
>JAFTCE010000102.1 GCA_017454855.1 Desulfovibrio sp. | reverse complement strand
TAGATGCTGTCGCAGAATTCGGCCATCTTGGGATCATGCGTCACCATCACCATGGCCACGCCGCCCGTATGACAGAGCGAGCGAAAGTTGCCCATGATCAGGCGACTCGTCTTGGCATCCAGTGCGCCCGTGGGTTCGTCGGCCAGAAGAATGCGCGGATTGTTGACCATGGCCCGAGCAATGGCTACGCGCTGCTGTTCGCCGCCAGAAAGGCGATTGCTGCGGTAATGCACGCGTGCGGAAAGGCGCACCAGATCCAGGGCACGGATGACCCGTTCCCAACGTTCCTGCGGTGGCACCCGCTCATAAATCAAGGGAAATTCCACGTTTTCAAAGACCGTGGAATGGTCGAACAAATTGCTGGCCTGCATGACGAAGCCCATATTCCCGCGTCGGAAGGCTGCCGTCTGCTCACGGTCAAATTCGAGGACATTCTTGCCCAGAATTTCCAGCGAACCCGAATCAGGGGCGTGCAACATGCCTAAAACATGCAGCATCGTCGATTTGCCGCAGCCCGATGGCCCCATAATGGCAACCATCTCGCCAGGGACAACTTCAAGATTGACCCCGCGCAGCACAGGCGCAAAGCCAGCATAACATTTGAACAGATCCTTGGCCACAATAACCGGTTGCATGCTCCACCTGTCTTGCGGACGGGCCGCATGCGTACATGCGGCAGTTCTCTCTCCTATTCAAAACGCAGCGCCGTCACGACGTCCATGCGACTGGCCTGAATGGCCGGATACAAGCCGCCAGCTATGCCTATGAGCGCGGAAAATACGATGCTGCCCAGGCTGCTGGCCGTCAGCAGCGGATAGGAAATTCCCGTTCCCAAGGTCAGCGAACCCGCCTCCACCAGGGCAATGCCCACAAGGATGCCCAACATGCCACCCGCCACGGATTTGCACAGCGCTTCCGCCAAAAATTGCACCAGAATGTCCGCGTCCGAACCGCCCATGGCTTTCTTGAGTCCCACCTCTCGTGTGCGGGCGCGCACGGCTGCAAATGTGCCATACCAGATGCCAAAGCCGCCCAGCATGAGAGAGGCGGCAATGCCCAGCCAAAGGAGGATCTCCACCCAGAGAAAGGTTGACTTGATGCGCTGTAACTGGTCTTCCTGTGTGCGGATGGCTATATGCGGCGCGACCTGATGCTCCCGTATGACCTGGGGAATCTGCGCCACAAGGCGCGGCACATCTTCCCAGCCTATGGCACGTACGAACAATCGTGCCAGTTTGCCGGTGCCCCAGTTGCGATCAACCATGGTCGTGTAAGGCAAAAAGCCCCCCTGGCCCCAACTGCCCAGCATGACGCCGCTGACCACGCCCTTAACCTCAAAGACATCCTGCCCCAGAAAGAGCAATTTGCCCACAGCATCGCGTTCATTGCCAAAAAGATTCCGGGCTGCCTCGCGACCCAGCATACAGATCCGGCGATGGCGCTCCACGTCTTCCTTTTCGAGCAGTACGCCGCTGATCAGCTCCAGGGAATAAATTTGCGCGAAAAACTCGTCAATGCCGATGAAAGCCGTGTGAATCGTGCGTTCCCCCGAACCGCGCAGGGCAAAATCCACAGAGTGACGCACGTTGCGACCCACCATTTGCACGCCTGGCAAGGCGCGCAGGGCCTCCACCGTTGTCGGCTGAAAATCGCGTAGGGGCTGGCCGGGATATTGCTCGTCATCCATGCGCACCTGAATGACATTGACCCCGCCCATGAGTACCATATCCTGACCTACCTTATACCGTATTTCGCGCCCCAGCACTGCCAACACGATAAAGGCCGTGATGCCCAAGGCAATGGATAATATCACCCCAAAACCGCGCTGGCGCACAACCTGCCTTAGGCTGACGCGAAAAAGGTCTGACATGGCGATCATGGCGCAACCGTTTCCTCGAAAAATGCCCTACATCCGGCGTCTTCCCCCCCACGACAACCAAGACAGAGACTTGCGCCTCTGTCCCTTGTTGCCCTAGGAAGCACACCTATAAGAAGCGTCCAATGTATGCAGAATTGCACACATTGTCAAAGCCCAGCTACGCGTAGGCTTCACCGCCGATCCGTACGCAGAACTCTGCCTCCGCGACCAACTTCATAACGGATGCCATGCCAGGACAGCGCACGTGCCCGCAGACTGTCCTGATATACCCAGGCAAACATGGCCGCCGCCTCCACGAATGCCAGGAACCAGGGCCACAGGGACACATGTCTGGACAGCATACCCCGCCAAAGATGCAGGTCAAAAAGGATGCCGGCCAGCCAAAGCAGGCTCAAGAGGACGCCCGCACCGCTGCCCAAATGCACAAGCCCGCCCAGCAGGCTCACTGCCGCGCAAAGGATGGGAGTAAGCATCATGGCGCACAGCCCCCCCAACAATATCCATTGCCCGGGCATACAAAACTTGAGGAACAGCACCTGCCTGTCCATCCAGGCATGCCACACGGATCGAGAATGCGCAGCCGCCCTTGTCCGCAACAGCGCCCCCGGGCAAAGCCGCACAGGGACGCCTCGAGCCTGCAGCAGGGCGCTCAGGGAGCAATCGTCAACCACATTTTCATGCCATAGCCGCGCTATGTTCTGCTGTTCCCAGGCAGCACGGGTCATGGACATGGCCCCTCCCCAGAGCTGGGTGAATGGACTCAATGCCTGCAGCAGGCGCATGAGCAGTACGCATAGAGCGTAGGCCAGGGTCACGCGCTGCTCGTCACCTGGCTCCACCATATGGTAGCCCGTGCTGAACATGGCCTCACTGCGGGCGATCGGCCCGACCAGATGACGCAGAAAATCCGGCCTGGCCAGGTGCGTGCTGTCACAGAAGGCATAGACATCTACCGTGTCCCCCAGTGCCTCCACACCGCGCAGGCTGTTCCAATTTTTTTGACCGCAACCACAGGCCACGCCGGCCGATACATGCCGCATTGCAGGAAAATCCCGTGCGAGGCGCGCAATGATTTCCACCGCCGGATCATCCGGACTCTGCGTCACCAGTACGGGCGTCACGCGGGGATAGTCCTGCGCAAGCAGACTGCGCAGCGCCCTTTCCATGCGCGCATCGCTCCCGGCCACGGGGATGACCAGGCCCACCGAGGGCCACTGCGCCTGCGGTAGGTCGTCATTGGCCCTGGCGTCCATTGCCTCCCTGAGGGGCAGACGTTGTCCAGTGCGAACCAGCACATACAACAAAGTACACTGCGCTGCTGCCAGCAAAACCCAAAGCCAGTACATGGCCGCTCCTTTGCCTGGGATGGCATGTCGTTGCTGCGGCGGCTTTTCCCATACGCCGGGGCACCGCTATGATATCTCGTGGCAACTTGCCCAAAAATTTTTCAACCCGCTGGGATCCTGCGCTGCCTTCAGGGCAAGGGGGCGCAATCCTCATCCGCCAAATGCGCATTGTGTTCGCGCCTGCCTTCCAGGCGGACACGCAGACCGCTCTTAAGGGTAATGACGCCTTCCACATTCTCTTCGGAAACCAAGCGTCCCCTGAAGATATGCCCGGAGGCATGCCGGGCCTGGATCTCGTTGTCCCGCAGAACGCCGAAGATGTGGTACACATCCACATCGCCGTTGCGCTGCTTCAGGAGCGCGACGCCGCGGACGTTCCCCTCGGGCGAATAGCAGATACCCACACGGAATGTGGACGTATACATTTTTCCAATCCACAGCTCGCGCACTTCTCCGGCATCTCCCCCAGCAGCGTTACCAAAATCCGACGACACAGCCAGCCCATCAGCGTGTCCGTGGGCTTCCAGACCCCAAACATCTCCACAGCTTGCTGTCCATATCAAAAACCCGGCCAACACGCCAAGGAGCAGAGGCGCGACACCCGGGCTGCGGCCACATGCCCTGGACAGCCAAGCCGCAAGCGCAAGAACGTCGTGCATGGACGCCTCCCTTGCCGCATTTACGACCAGCGCACGAGCGCGCCGACCTTGCTAAAAATTTCTTCGTGGGCCTGAACCATGGCCGCAAAGGAAAACTGACCTTCCACCAGGCTGCGCCCGTTGCGGCCCAGGTCATCGCAAAGAGCATCATCTTCCAGCAGGCGGCAACAGTTGTCGGCCAGGGCAGCAGCATCACCTGCGGGAGAAAGGAGACCGTGTTCGCCGTTGCTGACAAGCCCTGGGATGCCTCCAACGGTCGTGGCGCAGACTGGCAGTCCGCAGGACATGGCTTCCAGAAGCACATTGGGCTGTCCTTCACGCAGCGAAGCAAGCACGAAAATGCGCGCCGCCGCATAGTGTTCGCGCATGTCCAGCCCGCCGGGCACAAAATCCACGCAGTTGCCGACAGCATGCGTCTCTGCCCAGTGCCGCAGACGCCCCTCTTCGGGACCATCGCCCACAAGGCGCAGGCGGGCATCCGGGTGCCGACGCAGCACGAATTCCATGGCGCGCAGCAGGGTCATGTGATCCTTGTCCTTGGCCAGACGGGCCACGCACAGCAGGAGCGGCGTTCGCGACGACGGACGCCTGCCCGGGGCATAAAAAGCCGTGTCCACACCATTGGAAATGCAGCTCAAACGCTCTGGTGGAACCCCCAGATCTCGCAACACGCTTTCCAACGCCTGGCTGTTGCAGATCATGTGATCCGTCCAACGCCAGAACAGACGTTCGTGCTGCCGGACAGGTCCCCCGCCGCCCCGACAGGTGCCCACGATGGCCGGCATGCCCGTTTTCGAAAAAGCCCGCAACACGCGCCCCCAGATGCGCCCCCAGATATTGGGCAGCGCCGTGCAGGGGACAAGGACATGGGGCCGCAAACGATGCAGGTAAGCGGGCAACTGCACGAAAAACATGGCAGGCACACGCCGACCTGCCCCGAGATGGTGCAGCTCTATGTCGGCTTCTCTGGCCACGGCATCCAAATCCGTGGGTCCTGTCAAGGTCAGCATGAGCGGCGCAAATCGGCTGCGATCCAGCCTTCGGGCCAGCTCCAGCGTTTGACGCTGCGTGCCACCGAAGCAGAGATCCTCCATAAGAAACAGGACGCGTAGGGGTGTTGCCATAGTCCTCCACAAGCGCTAGAGGCTTCAGGAATTTTTTTTCTTGTGGCTGGATCGCACATGCAGGCGCATGGGGGCATGCCTGATGCCGAACAGCTTGCGCAGGGAACGCTCAAGATAGCGCGCATAGGCTTCGGGCACGCGATCGGCATCGCTCACAAAGCAGACGAATGTCGGAGGTTCCGTTTCTGCCTGCGTGAGATAGAAGAACTTGGCCCGGGCGCGCTTGACAACAGGAGGCTGATGTCGGGCCAGGACTTCTTCCATGGCGCGATTGAGCTTGCCCGTAGAAATGCGCACGGCGCATTCCTCATGAATCTGCTGCGCCAGAGGCAATATCTTCTGTAAGCCAGCGCCGCTCAACGCAGAGACGAGCAATACGGGCACATGCTGGCAAAAGGCCAGCATGCCGCTCACGTTTCTTTGCAACTGTTCCAGCGCTGCGCGCGGGACAAGGTCACACTTGTTCACCAGCACCATAAACGGCGTTTTGCGCGTATGCAGCATGTCCACAAGGCGCTTGTCCTGCTGACTGACGCCTTGGGTCGCGTCCAGCGTTAACAACGTCACATGGGCTTTCGTGCTGGATTTGATGGCCGCATTGGCGCTATAGCGCTCCACGCTGTCCGTGATGCGTGTGCGGCGGCGTATGCCGGCCGTATCCACAAAGACGTATTCGTGGCCATGACTCTTGCAACGCACATCCACGCTGTCGCGGGTGGTACCCGCCACTTCCGAGACAATCATGCGTTCCTGACCGCAAAGGGCATTGACAAGTGACGATTTACCCGCATTGGGACGACCGAGAACTGCCAGGCGCAGAGCAGGTGGCGACGGAAGCGCAGCTGGGCAGGATTCAGGCAACAAGGCTGTCAAAGACGCCTCAAGCGCTCGAATGTTGTGCCCATGTTCTGCGGAAACAGCCAGGACAGCGAATCCAAGACTGTGAAATTCGGCCATGTATTCCTCTGCGCGCTCCTGGCCATCTACCTTGTTGACCACGCACAGTGTGGGCAAGCCCTTGCGCCGCACATGCGCAGCCACATGCTCATCCAAGGGCAGCAAGCCTTCACGCCCATCCACCACAAGAGCCACAGCGTCGGCATCGGCCAGTGCGGCCTCGGTCTGCGCGAGTACATGGCGCTCAAAGCCCCGAATGCCTTCAGGCCCCGGAACAAGGGCAGCATGTTCATCCAAGGTAATGCCGCCGGTATCCACAATGACAAAGGGCTTGCTCTCCCTGGGGCGCACGATGCCTTCCATGCGATCCCGCGTTATGCCAGGACGATCATGGGTGATGGCCCGGTTGCTGCGAATAAGGCGATTGAACAGCGTGGACTTGCCCACGTTGGGGCGACCTACCAAAACGATGCAGGGCAGAGAATTGAGCATGGCGTTTTGTCACACGGGTTCATGGGGCTGACGACAGTGCTGCACCTTTATCCTATACCCCAGCCAGACCAGGGCAATCCAAAACGGAATCAGCAATACGGAGAAGCCTTCGCCGATTTTCACCAACACGACGAGAATGCCAACCATGGCCAGAAGGCACAGGTAGTCGCCCCACGGATGCCAGAAAGCCTTGAAGGAAAGTTTCGTGCCCGAGCGCCGCATGGCCGTGCGGAACTTGAGATGCGTGAGGCTGATCATGGCCCAGTTGATGACAAGCGTTGCTACCACGAGAGCCATGAGCAAGCCAAGAGCCTTGCTGGGCATGAGATAATTGACGAACACACAGAGCAAGGTCGCTCCCGAAGAAACCAGCAAGGCAAAAATGGGCACGCCGCGAGCGTTGACAACGCGTAACGCACGCGGAGCGTTGCCCTGCAAGGCCAAACCATACAACATGCGACTATTGCAGTACACGCAGCTATTATATACGGAAAGCGCTGCCGTGAGGACGACAAGGTTCAGCACATGGGCAGCCGAAGGGATGCCTATGAGATCAAAAATTTGCACAAAAGGACTGGCGACCATGGCCTCGGCCCAGTGGCTCGTGTCCACTGGAGCGCCCAGCTGATTCCACGGATGCAGGGTCAAAAGCACAAAGAGTGCGCCCAGATAAAAAATAAGGATGCGGTAGAGTATCTGATTGACGGCTTTGGGAATTGTCGTCTTGGGGCTGTCTGTTTCCGCTGCGGCAATCCCAACTAACTCCAACCCGCCAAACGAAAAGGCCACAACGGCCAGGGCGGTAAAAACCCCCTCCCAGCCATGCGGCAAAAAGCCGCCGTGATTCCAAAGATTGGCAAGTGCGGCACTGCCACGCCCCCCGATCAACAGGTACAGACCAAAAACAATCATGGAAATAATGGCCGCCACCTTGACGAACGCAAACCAGAATTCCATCTCGCCGAAAAACCGCACATGCGCCATGTTGATGGCATTGATGAGCAAAAAGAAAAAGGCCGTAGTCTGCCAGGACTGCACGGAAGGAAACCAATACTGCACATAGACGGCCACGGCGGAAAGTTCCGACATGCCCACCAGCACATACAGTATCCAGTAATTCCAACCTGAAAGCAGACCGGGGAAATCTCCCCAGTATTTGCAGGCAAGATTGCTGAAGGAGCCGGCTACGGGTTCCTGCACCATCATCTCTCCCAGCTGGCGCATGATCAGAAACGCTATGGCCCCGCCCAACGCATAGCTGATCAATACGGCCGGTCCGGCCATTTGAATGGTTCCGGCTGAGCCGAGGAAAAGACCGGTTCCTATGGCGCCGCCCAGGGCGATGAGCTGAACATGGCGATTTTTCAAACCGCGCTGTAATTTTTGCTGAACATGCGGCATCGGACTATTCTTTCTTTGCGCCCTGGCTGGCATCCCTGGCGTCCATAATGCGGACGCCAAATTCGGCGACGCCTTCTGGTGGAGAATAAAAGAGAACCATGAAGGGCACCTCGCCGCCGTGGGCCACGTTGGTGTTGTTTGTCAAGATTTCTATCTTGTTGTTCAAGAAGGATTCCATCTCCCCTTCGCTCAAAACCTGGAGCTGAAACAGCGAAAGTTGCACGCCACAAAGCTGTTTTTTGGTTACAAGCGGCTTTTGCTCCCTGTCATAAATGGCGGCCTCAACCGTCATCAATTCCATGGGGTGCGGGAACTCATTGACTACCTTGCCCTCAATGACAAAAACCTTGCCGACCTTTTCATTATCCACATAATACTGACGCACATTGCGCATGGTCAGCAATTCCACGTTCTTCGCTATCTCCTGCTCGGTTCTGATGTTTTCCCCTGGCCCGCGCGATGTAAAATACCAAAACCCGCAAGCAGCGCCGGTCAGCAGCAGCAACAGAACCAAGGCCAACTTGAGCAGCGGGCGCTTCGACTTCACGGGCAAATCGGGCAGAGGTTCTGCTTCCTTTTTTTCAGGCACAAAGGCAAAAACATTTTTACACACCGTGCAGCGCAGTTTCACCCCCGGTTTTGCAAACTGGTCAGGCAAGTTAAAACGGCTTGAACATTTGGGGCATTTGATTTCCATGCCGGTTCTCCCAAAACGACCTGTCCTGGAACACAATCACGGCGCTTTTTTGACAAAAAGCACACACTCGCTATCTTTCTTCGGGTATGATTTCATAAATGCCAGGAAGCGCGCGATAGCGCTCGGCATAGTCCAGGCCGTAGCCCACGATAAAACCTTTTTTCAAACGAAAACCGACAAAATCAAGCGCTATGTCCATTTCACGGCGTTCACTTTTATCAATCAGCGCGGCAAGACGCAGGCTACGCACGCGGCGTGCGGCAAACTGAGCCAGCAAGAAGCGCATGCTGTACCCACTGTCCACAATATCCTCGACAATCAACACATGCTTGTCACACAAATCTATTTCCACATCTTTGTTAAAAATGACATGCTTGGACGAAGTAGATTCCCGCCCGTAGCTGGAAAGACGAACAAAATCCAACTCCAGATTTTTGTTTTGCAACGATCGCACCAAGTCACTAAAAAAAAAGACTGCTCCTTTGAGGACGCATACCGCCACCAAGGGTTCATCGCCGTAGACGGCATCAATTTCAGCGGCAAGAGCGCGAACGCGCATGGCAATCTCTTCCGGCGAAAACACGGCTTGTAATTCCTTGATACTGATTTCAGAATCGCAGGACATGCTGTCTCCCCCTCCATTCAATGCCTGACGTAAAACACGCAAAACGGCGCATACTGCCAATGCCTATCACTTCTCCAGCAATGCATCCAGCATGGAGCTGACGGTTGCCGCATCCAGCATACCGTCCTCCGAAAAGATGCGCTTCCCTTGCTTGTCATACAGGGCATTGTGGGGAATGCCCGTTACCCTGAATGCCTTGACCACATCCTTGCCGGCCATGAATACGGGATAGTCCATCTCCATTTTTTTCCTGAACGGCGGCACGGCTGCAGCCTGCTCATCAACGGACAGGCTGAGTACAAGCACGTTCTTGTCATTGTATGCCTTGCTGATCTGCACCAATTCAGGAATTTCTAAACGGCACGGCGGACACCATGTGGCGAAAAAATTCACCAAAATCACCTTGCCCCTGTTTTTCAGCAACAAGTCGGTGAAGGATGCCATATTCAAGGTTGGCACGGAAGCCGCTGCAGCAGGCAGGGCAACGGCAAGCATGACGCAGGCCAAAAAGAAAAAAAAGGGCTTTTTCATCAAAAAATTCCTTTGTGGTTGCCTCCCCTTTTCAGGGGAAAGATGCGCATAACGGACGGCAAAGCCTGCGGTATTTTAGTCCCTTTGTCCTCCAGGATGGAGGAATCCGCACAGCTCCTTTCAGCGTGCGTCAGTTGCCTGATGGAGCCGACTTTGGATTGAAACACGGTTTGTTCCATAATTCAAGGCTATAATTTCTCGTACAATATTCGCCGTAATCTTTCATAGACAGGGACGAATGTCACGCTCCTGGGCAGTGGGTATGCTGCTTTTGGCAGTCATGGATAAAAGCCCTGGCAGCCCTGACGGCTCCCACAGCGTCAGCGCTGTATGCGTCGGCTCCTATGGAATCGGCAAATGCCTGGGTGACTGCGGCCCCACCCACCATCACCTTGATAGGCAAGCCACGTTCATGGACAAGGCGAATAGTGTCTTGCATGCGCACCATGGTAGTCGTCATGAGCGCGGAGAGACCGATAATGCACGCCTCGTGTTCTAGGGCGCAGGCCACGATGCGCTCCGCTGGCACGTCTTTGCCGACGTCCACCACTTCAAAGCCGTGGTTGCCCAATAAGAGGGACACAATATTCTTGCCAATGTCATGAATATCCCCCTCCACCGTGGCCATGACCACCACCGGTCGTTGTTCTGGCCCGCGAGCAGCCTCAAGACGTGGCTTGAGATGGGCAAAAGCCGTCTGCATAGTTTCTGCTGCGCGGATGAGCTGCGGCAAAAAATACTCACGGCGCTCATAGCGTGCGCCCACTTCCGTAATGGCAGGGATCAAGGTTTCCTGCACCAGGGCAAAGGGGTCGGCTCCGGCGGCCAAATCTGCATCCAACAAAGAAAGAATATGTTCCTTGTCACCCTTGATCACAGCCTCAGCCACTGTTGCCGCCGCTGTCTTTTCCTCCTGCCTGGCCACGACGCTGCCGTCGGCGGCTTTCCAGCCAGCATAGGCTTGAATAAAGGAGGACGCCTGCGCATCGTGTTCGCAGAGTACGTTCAGGGCGTCAACGGCCTCATGCACACGCACTGCCGAGGGATTGACAATGCACGAGGTCAGTCCGGCACCCACGGCCAGAGAGAGAAAAGTGGCATTAAGAAGATCGCGGGCGGGAAGCCCGAAAGAGAGGTTAGACAGCCCCAAGGTCGTGGGCAGCCCCTGTGCGGCGCACCAACGAATCATTGCCAGGCATTGGCGCGCACTGTCCGCATTGGAGGACACCGCCAGGGCAAGAACGTCAACCAACACGAGACGACGTGATATGCCCAGGCTTTCTGCCTTGTCCAACAAGGTTTCCACAATGCTGATGCGCTCTGCGGCATCTTGCGGCAGCCGTGCCCCTTGGAGGGGAAGCAAGATGAAGGGGGTTCCAAAATCCCGACACAGGGGGCCAAGCGCTTCCATGCGTCCAGCCTCGCCATTGATGGAATTGACCAGGCAAGACCCCGGACAGTAGGGCAATGCCAAGGATAGGGCTTGAACATTGGGCGAATCCAGGGACAATGGCAGTTCCATGCGTCCCACAAGCCGCTGCGCCAGTTCAGGCAGCAGGCTGGTCTCGTCAACCAGGGGTGCGCCCACGTTCACATCCAGAACGGCTGCTCCGGCATGGAGCTGGGCATCAGCCAGGCTCAAGGCCGTGTCAAAGCGGCCTTCCTGCAATTCTTTTGAAAGGAGTTTTTTCCCCGTGGGATTGATGCGTTCGCCAATGATTGTCACGGGTTGCCCGACAGCAATGCGCACCAGCCGCGAACGACTGCTCAGACAAATGCCCTGTCGCGCTGTCGGCCTTGGCGCAACGCTTCCCAGACCATGCACAGCCTGCGCCAGGGCTGCGATATGCTCAGGGGTCGTGCCACAGCACCCTCCCAGGACACGTACTCCCATGTCTGCAAAGGCGGCTGTTTTCTGGGCAAATGCCTCCGCACCAAGCGGAAAAACCGTGACGCCATCGCGCAATTCCGGCAAACCAGCATTGGGTTCAGCCATGACAGGACACGCGCAAACACGCAGCAGTTCTTCGAGTACCGTGAGCATCTGTTCCGGACCCAAGCTGCAATTGGTACCCACCACATCCACGCCCATGTTCTGCATGGTTTCGGCAAAGAGCGTAGGACTGGAACCTGTCAGACTGACTCCCTGCTCAAACGTCATAGAAACCATGACGGGCAGATCGCAGACGCGCCGAGCGGCCACCACCGCTGCCCGCGCCTCGGCCAAGTCAAACTGCGTTTCAATGAAAATAAGGTCTACCCCGCCAGCGACAAGGCCGCGAATTTGCTCGGCAAAGGCCGCGATGAGTTCCTCAGGTTCCAAAGGCCCCAGGGGCTTGACAAAATGCCCACTTGGTCCCACGTCGCCAGCAATGAAGAGAGGTCGACCGGCATGCGCTGCAGCAGAACGCGCTATCTCTGCCATCCGCTTGTTGCAAGCGAATACATCCAGATTTGGCGGCAATTTGAACCTGTTGCCGCCGAACGTGCAGGAGGTCAAGACGTCTGCGCCCGCAGCGGCGTAGGCATTGTGTATAGCCCTCAAGACATCGGGATTTTCCATGCAAAATGCTTCGGGGGCAATGCCCGCAGGCATACCTGATGCCTGAAGCATGGTTCCCATGGCTCCGTCGAGCAAGAGCGGCCTGCCCTGGCGCAATGCCTGCCGAAATGTCAACCCCATGATGCCCCCTTATCCTTTTTTGTGCGCGGTTTGGATATGGCTTTGCCTTCTGTGGGCATTGCCTGTATACTGCCCCCGTCTGTGGCGCAACGACACGCGCACTTTGCTCTTGATGCTGACGGACTTCCGGGGCATAACAACGCGAACTTGCCGCAACGGATGTCCCTTTACTACTGAAAAATATGGAAAAGAACAAATCAAAATTGGGGTGTATTTTTGCGTCCCCGACATTTCAAGAAAATGCTGTTCCAAGCCATTGTCTGTTCGCCATGTCTCTTCGCCAATGTCAACCGCCCCATGTGAAGCCATGAATAGCAAAAAACATCTTGCTTCGCCTGTGGACGCCGATGGCAGCAGGAAGGCCGCCTTCCCCGAAGTGGAAATCCTTGATGATTCGGCTGTCAAAGGTCACACCGCACCAGATGCTGAGGAGGACAGCGGCATCCTGAACGAAGACGACCTGGACGCCCTGACCGATGTCTGTGCCGACGACGAAGAAGAACAATCCGCGCTGCCTTTTGCAGAAGATGCACCTATCGAGCCTATTGCGCCTGACGAATCTGACCAGGATCTGCCTGCGCGCTCGTCTTCGCGCCTACCCGCCATAGGCGGTGGACAGGACAGCCTGCGCCTGTATCTGCGCGAGATCAGCCGCTTTCCCCTACTGAAGCCCGATGAGGAGCATGAACTCGCCCTGCGTGTGCGCGACAACAATGATGCCGCTGCCGCCTTTCGCCTCGTGTCTTCGCACTTGCGGCTTGTGGTGCGCATCGCCATGGACTTCCAGCGCCGCTGGATGCAGAATGTTCTCGACCTTGTGCAGGAAGGCAATGTTGGCCTGATGCATGCTGTCAATAAATTTGATCCCGATAAGGGCATCAAGTTTTCCTATTACGCCTCGTTCTGGATCAAGGCCTACATTCTCAAATTCATCATGGACAACTGGCGCATGGTCAAGATCGGCACGACCCAGGTACAGCGCAAGCTGTTTTACAATCTCAATCGCGAGCGTCAAAAACTCATCATGCAGGGTTTCGATCCGGATGCGGCCATGCTTTCCGAACGCCTTGGGGTCAGCAAGGAACAAATAACAGAGATGGATCAGCGCATGGCAGCCACGGATCTCTCGCTCAATGCCCAAGTGGGCGATGACAATGGCGGCGCCACGCATCTGGATTTTCTCCCTGCGCTCGGTCCGGGCATTGAAGACAACATCGCACGCGATGAAATGGCAGACCTTGTGCGCTCCAAGATAAAAACCATTCTGCCCAAGCTCAACGAAAAAGAATTGTATATTTTACACAACCGCTTGCTCACGGATGAACCGGTCACCTTGCGCGAGATAGGGGAACGGTATAATGTGACGCGAGAACGGGTTCGCCAACTCGAAGCCCGTTTGCTGGAAAAGATACGGCAACATCTGGCCATTGATATCAAAGATTTTTCGGACACATGGATACACTCCTCATGATGAAACGTCCCCACAATATGCTCCTGTGCGCTCTCATTGTGAGCGCGCTGTTCACATGTTCCCTTTTGGGCTGCGGCGGCTGCTCGGGAAATCATCAAGCGGCCAGGCAGGCGCACAGCTCCTCCGTCGAGGATACCGTCAAGGTTGAACCTTCTTCCGACCAGGAATTACGCGGCATTCCCCTGCGGCCCACAGAAAACGCGCTGACTCCAGAAGCTCTAAATACCTTTGCCTACCTTGTCTTCACGCAGTCCATCCACCAGGAAGACGAACAGGGCCTCCTCGCCTGCATTCCTCTATTGCTTAAGGCGCATATGCCCGCAAACATCTGGCTGGAAGGCGCCGTCTGGCTGTTTGGCCATAAGTCGTCCCATGCCGAGCTATTCGTGAAAGAAGCCCTTTCGGCCTGGCCTGAAGATACGTCCCTCAACCTGCTGTACGCGGAAATCCTGACAGATCGAGACATGCCGGAACTGGGCATACGCCGCATGCGCGAATACCTTACGCGACACCCGAATGTCATCGAGGCCCGTCTGGAACTGGCCCTGCTCTTGATAAAGAATAGGCAATTCCCCGAAGCAGAAGGTATTTTCAACGGTCTCAAGGGCAAGGAGCGCACCCCTCTTGTGGAGTATTACCACGCAAAGGCGCTCATCGGCATGGACAAAAGGGATGAGGCCGTGACCTATCTGCAGCGTGCCATCAAGGATATGCCCGACTTCGTAGATGCGCTCACCGAATTGGCCTTTATCTACGAAAGGCAAGCCGACTTCAAGGCTGCGCTGCCCATTTATGAGCAATTGCTCAATCTCAATTTTTCGCCGCAAGATATCTTGCTCAGGCTCATCAGCGCATCCTTACGCCTGGGGCAGCCTGAACGGGCGCTCAAATACCAGCGCCAGGGTCCCCCTACGCCTGCCTTTACCCTCGCCGCAGCGGGCATGTTCATGGAATCGCGCCACTTCCTCCAGGCCGAAAGCCTGCTCAAAAAATTGTTGGAAAAATCCGCGCCGCCCATTGAGGCATATCTTATGCTCGCAGAGCTGACCTACGAGCAGCGCCGTGACCTGGATATGGCCCTGGCATGGCTGGATAAAATCCCCTCCGGCCAGGCATCGACGCACGAAATTTTGGAACGCGCCCAGCTCCTGGCCAGGGACGGCAAGGATGCCCAAGCCCTGGATGTCGTGCGCAAGGCAGAAGGCAATTTCCCCGATGCACCGGAACTTGTCGAAGCCGAGATACGCATCTTGGCCCGCCTGCAGCAAAAGTCGCAAGCGCTAGAAACAGCGCAAAAGGCAGCCAATCACTGGAAAAACAATACGGACATGCTCTTCCTCTTGGGTTCCTTGCAGGACGAAACCGGCGATAAAAAAGCGGCCTTCAAAACCATGGAGCTTGTCCTGACGATCCATCCTGACAATTATCAAGCGCTCAATTACATCGGATATACCCTTGCCGAAGAGGATCGCGATTTGGATCGCGCCGTGACCCTGCTCATCAAAGCTGACAAGCTGGCCCCCAATCAGGCATACATTGTCGACTCACTGGCCTGGGCCTACTACAAATCCGGAAAGCTGGATTCGGCCATCAAGGAAATACGCCGAGCCGTCAAACTTGACGAAGAGTGCGATCCTTCCATATGGGAACACTACGGAGACATTGCCGCACGCATGAACCTGACAGAAGAAGCACGTCGAGCCTACAACAAGGCGCTTGAAGGCAAACCAGACAATGCCGAAGCCTTGCGTCAGCGGCTATCAGGCTTGTAATGCGCTTCACGGCAGCACACTCCAAACGGTTCTCACGGCAGAACATTTGCAAACCTAGGGGCATTGTTCCATGAAAAAAACTCTTTTCTTGTTGTGTTTTGTCTTGCTTTGCGCGTGTGCGCGACACGCTCCGCAGCAAAATCTGCCGCAGGAACAGTTAGCCATGCGCTGGCAAACATTTACCGCCAGGACGACGCCATCTGCCCCCTACCGCATGCAGATGAGCCTGCGTTTTGGCACTGAAGGCGACACGCGACGCGTCACTGCCATTTTCTGGGGCAACAGCGCACGAGAACTCCGCTTGGACGTCATGGCGGGCGTGGGCGTCACCGTGGCCAAAATCCTTGAGGACGGACAGCACTTCCTCGTCTACAGTCCAAGAGAAAACAAGGCATATTTCCATCAAGGAGCCAATAAGCCCCTGCTGCGGGTAGGCGTGCCCATTCCCTTCAACCTCGAACATTTGGCCGATCTGCTCAATGGCCGCTATGCGCAAACCTTCGGTAGCGAGTACGGCAAGGCTTTTCTCGCAAACAATGGAACAGCCTGCTATGATTTACAAGGGCAGCTGGGCGGGCGTCTGGCGCTGGACGCCCAGGGCCTGCCCGTATCCTGGCAGGAACAGCCCGAGGGTCAGGGCTGGCGTATGGACATTGTCTACGGCGATGAGGCTATCCCCCTGCCGCACCGCCTGAATCTTGTTCACAGCAATGGCAAGCGTGCTGTTGTTCTTGTCAAGGAACGAGAAAAACCGGCAGCGCTCTTTACCCGCGACCAACTGGCCCTGCCCATCCCCAAAACAGCCCCGCTGCTGCCCCTTTCCCAATACAAACGTTCGTAACGGCGACGGAGGCACTCATGCAGACCATCCATCTGGCTTCAGACCATGCCGGCTTCCAGCTCAAGCAGCGTCTCGTCGCATTTCTTGCCCACAAAGGCTATAGGGTGGAAGACGAAGGCACACATTCTGAAGAAAGCTGCGACTACCCTGTCTATGCCCACAAACTCTGCCAGGCCGTGGTCAAGGATCAGGGCCTGGGCATTCTCATCTGCGGCACCGGCATAGGCGTTTCCATGGCGGCCAACCGCCATGCCGACATCCGCGCCGCCCTATGTACTTGCGAATTGCAGGCCCGTCTTGCTCGACAGCACAACAACGCCAACGTCCTGTGCCTTGGCGCACGCATTACGGGCGAAGAGCTGGCCATGTCCATAGTCGGTGCATTTCTGGAGGCATCCTTTGAAGGCGGAAGACATCAGCGCCGCATAGACATGCTATAAATTTTATGAAACGAGTGAAATTTGTCATATCACGGAAGAAAAGTATGAAAAGTGTGCAATGTGCATTCTCCTGGAAGAAAAAGCTGGTGGCCTTGTTACTGCCTCTTTCCTTACTCTTGGTGGAGACTGCGGGTATCCTTCTGCGCGATGGGCAAAGTCCGATCATGGCCGCAACAGTGCCGCCACAAACAAAGGATTCTGACCATCGCAGCCACGTCTGCAAAGAACATGGATCCATACGCGAGCTAGGTACGGAGCCTGGAGCTGCGCGTGTGACGGAAGAGCAGCTGGAAGCTCTGCGTGAAGCGAAAGAGCAACTGAGAGTCCAGTACGGCGAGAACAAAGAGATCACTGACGGCAATTATGACAAGGCGCTGGCAGTCCGCTGCATCAACGGTACCTTCGTTGGCAAAACGACGGAGAATATCATCGCCTACAAGGGCATTCCCTTTGTCGGCAAGCAGCCTGTTGGGAATCTGCGCTGGAAAGCGCCGACGGACTTTGTTCCGGATGACGGCGTATACGAGGCGTATTACAATGCGAAAAGCGCCTACGGGAATGAGAACTTAGAAACTGGTTCTCTGTACTATCAGGATGAAGACTGCCTATATCTGAATATCTGGAAGGCGGAAGACTCACCTACGAAAAAGAAGCCGGTCATGGTATGGATTCACGGCGGCGCTTTTGAGGCAGGCGGGACAGTGGATCCCATGTTTGACTGCCACAATTTCGTGAAAGAAAATCCGGATGTCATCGTCGTGACCATCGCGTACAGACTCGGTGTTTTCGGCTTCCTCCATCTGTCCCACTTGCCGGACGGCAAGGACTACCCGGACGCCCAGAACTTGGGACTCCTCGATCAGATGATGGCCTTGAAGTGGGTGCATGAGAACATTGCCGGCTTTGGCGGCGATCCCGACAATGTAACGATCTTCGGTGAATCCGCAGGTGCCGGAAGCTGTACCATGCTGCCGCTGATCAAAGGCTCCCAAGCGTATTTCAAGCGGGTCATTGCCCAGAGCGGTTCCCCCAACCAAACGAGATCTACAGAAGAAGGCATTGCGTGTACGAAGGAATTGCTGGCTGTACTTGGCTGCACGACCGTTGCCGATTTGCAGAAGGTCGAGGCACCAAGGCTTATGGAAGCATCAGCCGTACTGACACTGCGCCAATTTCCGGAAAGAGACGGACGATATCTGCCTTTGGATCCCTATGATGCGTATGCAAAGGGCGCTGCGAAAGATATAGCCATCCTTCAGGGCTGCAACAAGGATGAATTTAATTTTTTCGTGTACGGCTTCGGCGTGGAAGGCTTCCAAGCCTGGGCCGCCGACCGCAAGGCCAAGGGGCTTGCCAAGCTGCCGGAAGAAGAGAAAGCGCTTGTGGGAAGTTTCCTGAGTGATGTGCAGGGAGAAAGCTACGCAGGGGACAGTCGTCTCTTCAGCCAGATCTGGTTTATTGCGCCCATCTTCAAGTTGTCGGAGTGCCAGACCAAGGGTGGCGGCAAATCCTACACCTATTACTTCACGCCCGAATCTTCTTTGCCGATCATGAAATGTGGACATTCCATAGAGCTTGCGGGGATATTCAATCATCCGGAGATGACCGACGACACGGGAAGGACATTTGACGAAACCTTCTCCAAGACCATGCGCAAGATGTGGGTTCAATTCGCCAAGACCGGCAATCCGTCGCTCAGCGCAAGTCTCTCGCCGGACGGCAAGGCACAGGAGTGGCCGCTCTACAACGTCAAGGACAAGAACGTGATGGTCTTCGACGAATTCAACATCCATCCGGAAAAGGAATCCGAAAGAAAGATCGTTGATTGGGACAGGACCTATTTTCTGACCAAATATTATATGCTTTTGCCGGTTCAACCAGGCAAATAATCTCTGCTGAGGCGATTTGCGGCCTGTTTTCATGAACATACACGGAGCAAAAATCAGTGATTATAAAAAAATTTTGTCCAACAGAAAGGAGCTTAGAACATGGCAGAAAATAAAAAGAAAGATAAGAACGGTCTCGACATCAGTCGGCGCGATTTTTTGCGTCTTGCCGGTACGGGAGCAGTTGCTTGCGCAGCAACAACCTTCCCAGGAGGGACAGTCTTGGCAGCCGAAGAGCAGCACAAAGCTACATATGATTCCCGTAACACTCGGAAGGCAGCAGGCGTAAAAAAGAAAGGCAAGGCAGATTTACTGATACTGGGAAATGTCATCACGATGGATGAATACAAGCCCTTTGCAGAGGCAGTAGCCGTAAGAGGAGATACGATTTTATATGTCGGCGAGGCCGATGTGGCCAGAAAGCTTTGTGACGACCACACGAAAATCAGGGACTATGGAAATCATTCCGTTTACCCCGGTTTTCTGGAAGCGCATTGCCATCCGGCAGGTGCTGGAAATAAAATGGTCGGTCAGGCAAGGATGGATCCGTCTGACAGTCTGGAAACCTGTGTTCAGATCATAAAAAAATACATAGAGGCCAATCCCCAAAAAACTTTTATCCACGGATCTGGATTTTCCACCAGTGGGCCTGCTGCGCATGCCAGTATGCTGGATGCTCTAGGTTCTGATAAGAGTATCGTAGTCGAAAGCTATGATGGTCATACCATGTGGCTGAATTCCAAGGCCATGAAGGAATTCGGCATCAACCGAGAAGCCGTTGCCAAATGGGGGACGGACTGTGTACAGGTGGACAGTAACGGCATTCCCACAGGCGTAATATCGGAAACCCCAACCTTCCATGTTCGCGCCAACATGAAGTTTTCCGTGGATGACATGAAGAAAGCACTGTTGGCCTGGCAGGATTACGCGCTTTCCCGCGGATATACCGCTGCATATGATGCTGGCGTTGAAATAGTGAGTAAATCGGTGCCCTTGGCCTTTTATGCCCTGGAAGAAGAAGGAAAGCTCAAGCATTATGCCTATGCCGGCAGTCTGATTCAGGACAATACGGATACGCCGGAAGAGGATATGAACCGTGTGGCCGCAGAAGCCGAAAAGCATAACAGCAAGCATTATCATCTCATCGGTGCCAAGGTTTTCTGCGATGGCGTGGTAGAGGCGCATACAGCCTGGCTGCTGGATGATTACGCAGACCAACCAGGATACAGGGGCGTGGCTCGATTTAACGACCACGAAAAAATGGTACGTCTCACCAAGGCTGCGGAACAGCACAATATGAACGTGCATGTCCATTCCATAGGAGACGCGTCTACAAAAGCATGGATTGACGCGTTTGCAGACGCAGAGGAAGAAACAGGGAATTTTGATATGCGCAATGCCCTAGCGCATCTGCATATCGTGCGCAAGGAAGACATAAAGAGAATCGCCGATTACAATATCATGGCTGTGGCCGGTATGATGTGGACAGAAAAAGAACCGGACATTTTCGAACAAGAAGTCGCCTATGTGGGAAAAGAAAAGGCGTATCGCGCATATCCCATCAAATCAATTATTGATAACGGAGCCGTTTTGGCTTCTCATTCGGATTACCCTGTATCGCCGGAATTTAGTGTGCCCATGACCATTTGCCTTGGTGTAAACGGCTACCTGCCATCGCATGGCAAGGAAAGGATACGGCATGAAGACCAGTGCCTGAGTCGGGAAGATACCCTCAAAGCGCTGACTATCAATGTTGCATATATGTGGCATGAGGAAAAGCGGATGGGGTCTCTTGAGACGGGAAAACTGGCCAACTTAACCGTGTTTGATCGCGACTTCCTGAAGGATGATTTTAAGGACATTGAAAATGCGAAATGCCTGGCAACCTTCGTCGACGGGGAATTGGTTTATGAGGGGTAAGGGCATAGCCGTGTGAAACGCATTGACATCCTCCCCCGCCTAAAGTCGAGGGATTCCATGCGCTAGCAAACTTCGCCAGGCGGGGTACTGCTTCACCGGAACTGCCATCGGTTTTGTCAATAAGCGAAACAACGCTAGAGCGTTTTGACGTTAACTCTGCACAGAGCCGCAGGACTAATCTACCCTACCATGTATTTTTGAACATTTCTTTGCAAAAAGAAAAGTCAAAACGCTCTAGCTACGGACGCAGACAATAAGCATTGCCAACCTTGGCAATGCGTCGAGAAATATTTGCTTGGTTTTCGCAATAGATATTTGGACATGGAGTCGGCATGATCTTCCACAATGTCACACGGAGAGAATTTCTCAAAATTTCGTCGTTGGCGACGTTCGGTGTTGTTGTCGCGGGTTACGGTGACAAAACTGAGGCGGCGAACAGGGGAAATGACAAGCTGGCAGATATGGTTATTTACGGGAATTTTTACACCGTTGACGCAAATAATCCCAAAGCCGAGGCAGTGGCGATTAAGAACGGCAAATTTGTCTATGTCGGCACGGCGGTGGGCGTGAAAAAATACGTCGGCAAAAATACCCAAGAGCAACGTTATGATAAGGGCGTACTCATGCCCGGTTTTGTCGACGGACACGCTCACGGTCATCTCGGTGGTTCGAAGATGCTCCTCATGTGTTCGTTGAACGGTTGCAAAACCATCGAGAAAATTCGCGAAACGTTGAAGGATTTCATTGCAAAACATCCCGAAATGGATCGTATTCAAGGCATCGGCTGGGACGACGCAACATTTGGAGCTAACGGGCCGACTGCCGCGATGATTGACGATTTGACCGACAAACCCGTATCGTTAATAGATTACGGTCATCATTCGTATTGGTTGAATTATGCCGCGATGAAACTCAAAAACATCACCAAAGATACCCCGGACGTGGCCGACGGCGTGATTGTCCGCGACGCACAAGGCAATCCCACGGGCTGTTTCCGCGAGGGTGCAAAAATTTATTTTGAAGACCTCGTATATCATTTCACGGTTGACCAATATAAGAAAGCCATTTTGCGCTATCAAGAAGTATTCTTGCCACTCGGTTTGACGATGACGTTCGACCCGATGGTAAACCTTGACTACGGTTCGGAAAACGTGATGGAAGCATATCGCCAGCTAGACGCCGAAGGGAAGCTGAAGATTCGCGTCCACAGCGGCTATCAGGTGTTTGCCGACAAAAATCCCGTCGCGGAAGTAGAACACGCGGTACAACTTCGGGAAAAGTACAAAGGCAAGCGGTTCGATATAGACAACATCAAAATTCTGCTCGACGGCGTTCTCGAAAGCCGGACGGCATACCTAAACGAGCCGTACAGCGACAGCAAGGATGACTATCGCGGTATGTTGCGTTTTGACACGGATACATTGGCAGAGACGGTGAAAAAAGCCAATGAGCTGAATATCACAATACATATTCACACCATCGGCGACGGCGCGGTAACCAAGGCCTTGGATGCTTTTGAAAAAGCGGCGTCCACCCCAGATAAACGCAATGCGATTACGCATATGCAGCTTGTGACGCCCGCAGATATTGACCGTATGGCGAACCTTAGTGTTGTGGCTGTGGCGAATCCTTTTTGGTTCACCAAAGAGCCGGATTATCACGTAAAGTTGTCCATACCTTATCTTGGCAAGGAACGCGCCGAAAACCAGTATCCCATGAAATCGTTTTTTGACAAAGGAATCGTTGTCAGTCAAGCTACTGATTATCCTGTGACTTTAGACATAAATCCTTTGCTCGGGATACAATGCGGCGTCATGCGTCAAATTCCTGGTCAGCCCGAAACCCTGCTGAATCCGGAAGAACGCGTCACGCTCGAACAAATGATTCAAGCCACGACAATAAACGGTGCCTATGAGCTGAAATGCGAAGATACATTGGGAAGTATCGCCGTCGGTAAGGAAGCCGATATGGTTGCGCTCAATGTGGACATTACCGCTTGCGCGCCCGAAAAAATTACCGACGCAAAAGTTCTCGGGACAATGATCGGCGGCGAATGGGTTTATACGGCGAATTGACATCCTCCCCCACCTCAATACAGAGGATTCCTAAAGGATTTCCCATGCACATTTTCAACACCGTGACTCGACAAAAGGAACCGTTCACCCCTGTCACTCCAGGCAAGGCCAACATCTATGTCTGCGGCATAACAGCCTACGATCTTTGTCACATTGACCATGCCCGCTCGGCCCTTGTCTTTGACATCCTGGTGCGCCAGCTGCGGCACATAGGGCTTGAAGTCTGTCTTGTGCGCAATTTCACCGATGTAGACGACAAAATCATCAACAGGGCGCACACTGAAAACCGCGACTGGCGGGAAGTGGCCCAAACGTATATGGACGCCTTTCACGAAGACATGGATCGCCTGGGTGTGGCCCGCGCCGACAGGGAACCCAGAGCCACTGAACATATCCCCCAGATCCAAGATATCTGCGCCAGGCTGATTGCCAGCGGCAAAGCCTATGCCACGCCCTCCGGCGATGTGTATTTTCGCGTGCGCGCCTACGCGCCCTATGGCAAGCTGTCAGGACGCAGCCTGGACGACATGAAAGCCGGAGCTCGCGTCAACCCTGGCGATGAAAAAGAAGACCCCCTGGATTTTGCCCTCTGGAAGGCAGCCAAGCCCGGCGAACCATTCTGGGAAAGTCCCTGGGGCCAGGGACGACCCGGCTGGCATATCGAATGCTCTGCCATGAGCCAACCCTATTTGCCCCTGGATATCCACGGCGGCGGGCAAGATCTCATTTTTCCGCACCATGAAAATGAAATTGCTCAAAGCGAGGCAGCCTTCGGTTGTACGCTTGCACACTACTGGGTACATAATGGCTTTGTGCAGATCAACGCGGAAAAAATGTCCAAATCCCTGGGCAATTTCAAGACCATCCGCGACATCCTGGAAAACTATCTTCCAGAAACCCTGCGCTTTTTCCTGCTCAACAAGCACTATCGCAGTCCCGTGGATTTCACATGGGAAGGCATGGACGAAACGGAAAAAGCCCAGCAGCGCGTGTACGCCGCACTGCTGGAAGCTCAGAGGGCACTCCAACGCAAGCAATGGAAGAAAAACGCTCTTCCGCTCGATGTGCAGCAGGAATGGGATGCCTTGCCCCACGCCTTTGACCAGGCCATGAACGACGATATCAATACTGCGCAGGCCCTGGGGCACGTCTTTGCCCAGGTACGCCTCGTGAACCGCGTCCTGGAAGACAAAAAACTTCGGGCGTGCGAGACGTGCCGCAACCTGCTGGAGGCATTTTTGCAGTGTGCCGCGCAATGGGATCAGCGTCTTGGCCTTTTTGGCCGCGACCCGGAAGAATTCCTCAATGCCTTGCGCGATCAGCGCGCCACGCGCCGCCATCTGGACATGGCGCAGGTTGACAAACTCCTGACTGCCCGGATTCAGGCTCGTGCCGCCAAGGATTTTGCTCGTTCCGATGCCCTGCGGCAGGAACTTGCGGCGCTCGGCGTCTGCGTGCGCGACACGCCGGAGGGCCAAACTTGGGATTTGGAATAAGGCATTGTTTACCCCTGTTCAACACTGGTCACCCCTTGCTCCAGGAAATACATGACGGTCAATCCTTGTGGTCAACCATACGGCCATCCGTCATGACTACAGCTAGGAGAACACATGTCCTTTCCATATTCCTTGCTCCGCGCAACAGCGCTGCTCTGCCTGCCACTTTTTCTTGCAGCCCATATTCTCGTTCCATGTACGGCGCAGGCATTCCTGTTTGGCGGGGTCAGTATCAAGGATGAAAAGGAAATGGGGCGCAAGTTTGACCTCATGGTGCGCTCCAGCATGGCTGCTGTGGACGACCCCGAGGTACGCCAGTACGTCAGCGCCATTTTGGCGCGCATTGTCAAGACCACAGGGCATCAACCTTTTGACTTCAAAGCTACTGTCATCCTGCACAATTCCCTGAATGCCTTCGCCGTTCCAGGCGGCTTTGTATATGTTTTTACCGGTCTCATCATGCACTTGAATAAGGAAGAGGAACTGGCCGGTGTTCTGGCCCATGAGCTGGCCCACGTCACGCAACGTCACGTGGCTTCGCGCATGGAACGTGCGCAGTACGTCACCCTGGGTTCGCTGCTGCTCGCCATCGCAGGCGTGGCAGCAGGAGGTTCTGGCGTCCTTGCTGCTGGTGCCCTCGGCGCCGGACAATCGGCCATGCTCAATTACAGCCGCATGGACGAAACCGAAGCCGATCAAATTGGCTTGCAGTATCTGGTAGCTGCCGGATATCCCCCCATGGGCATGGTCGATGGCTTCAAAGTTTTACGCCAAAAAAGCCGAATGAACGGTGCTAACATCCCCACCTACCTCTCTACGCACCCGGACATTGGCGACCGCATCAACGGACTCACAGCCCGCATTCATGGCATGGACAAAGCCGTGCAAGGACGTCGGCAAGACAATACACGTTTTCTCCGTGTGCAAACCCTGCTTTGGGCGCGCTATGGCGACAGCCAGGCCGCCCTGCACCGCTTTACCTCCCGCAGTGGCTTGTCTTCCATGGGCCGTGGCATAGTCCTGGCTAGACTCAATCGCGTCAACGAAGCCAGCAAAGCCTTTGACGAAGCATTAGCCGCCGCGCCTGCGGATCCTCTGGTCTTGCGCGAAGCAGGCATTTTTCATTATCGCAAAGGGGACATGCAGCGCGCCGAGGGATTGCTCCTTGCAGCGTTGCGCCATGACGCCCACGACTACATGGCGGCATTTTTCTATGCGCGCATGCTGGACGAAACAGGCAAACATGGCCAGGCATTCCGCCATTACAAGGATGTGCTGCGGCATGTGCCCAAAGATCCAGAGGTTCACGAGGCATTTGCCCGCTCCTTGGGCGCATCCGGCGACACCTTGAATGCCTACATCCACATGACCTACAGCGCCCTGTACGCGAACAACAGGAAACAGGCTGAACGTCATTTCAACAAGGCCAAGGCGCTTGCCGCGCACACTGCCGACAAACGCCCCTTTCAACGTCTGGAAAAGGTCTACAAGGAGCGCAAGGAAATATGGGAGAAACATTGATGCTGCCTACGTATGCCACGACAATTCTAGCCGTGCGCAAAAATGGCCAGGTGGCCATGGCCGGCGACGGCCAAGTGACTCTGGGCCAAAACATGATCATGAAGCACGGAGCACAGAAGGTTCGACGGCTTTATGAAGGCCGTGTTCTTGCAGGATTTGCCGGAGCCACGGCTGATGCCTTTACTCTTTTTGAACTCTTTGAAGCCAAACTCAAGGAGTTGCACGGCAATCTGCTGCGCGCCGCAGTGGAGATGACCAAGGAATGGCGCAAGGACAAATACCTGCGCAAACTTGAAGCCATGCTCTTGCTGGCAGACAGGGAACACATACTTCTCCTCTCCGGCCAGGGAGACGTGATCGAGCCCGACGATGATCTGGCGGCCATTGGCAGTGGCGGCCCTTATGCCCTCGCGGCTGCTCGGGCACTGACCCGCCACAGCGACATGGACGCCAAAGCCATCGTCGCCGCTGCCATGGGCATTGCCGCAGAAATTTGCGTCTACACCAATGACCACCTCACCATTGAAACCCTGTAACGGCATGGACATGGTCTTTGCCGGGTGCAAGATCAATCTTGGTCTGCGCATCACAGGCAAAAGAGCGGACGGCTTTCACGAAATAGATTCCATTTTCTGGCCACTTCGCGAACCGCACGACACGCTGCAGCTACGTTTCAGACCCGAAACGGGCATTGTTGTCCATTGTAGCGCCCCCGATATCCGCCCTTGCAACAATACCCTTACAAAAGCATATGCCGCCATGTGCTCCATGACGCGGAATCTCCCGGGGGTAGAAGTTGTCTTGCACAAGGGCATTCCCTGTGGCGCTGGCCTGGGCGGCGGCAGCAGTGACGCGGCAGCCCTGCTGCGCTGGCTCAACAGCCACATTGCCCATCCTCTAGATTTACCCACGCTGGCAAAGGCAGCACTGCAGGCTGGCGCTGATGTCCCTTTTTTTCTCCAGTCGTCTCCCTGTCGCGTGCGCGGCATAGGCGAACGCCTGACCGCAATATCAGCCTGCGGCATGTCCGGCTCGCATCTTGTACTCGTCTGCCCTGCCGTGCATGCCTCCACGCCGCAGGCATATGCTGACTATGACCAAGCACATGCCGCAAGCGCAGACACGCGAAAAACCTTGACAAAGGCTCACGTCAAGGCTAATAGATTTTTTCCTGCCTCGACGCAGTTTCAGCCGGATTTGCACAACGACCTTGAGGCCGTCGTCTTCTCACGGCATGCGCAACTTGCCGTCATCAAGGCAGACTTGTTGCAGCATGGCGGGTTCGCTGCCATGAGTGGTAGTGGATCAGCTCTTTACGCACTTTTTGCGCCCACGGATGCAAAAGCGGCACAGACTGCAGCAGATGCTTTGCGCGAAAAAGGGTGGAACGTGTACACGCAGACGTTATGATTTACTGGGGCGTAGCCAAGTGGTA
>JAFTCE010000013.1 GCA_017454855.1 Desulfovibrio sp. | reverse complement strand
CCGCCTGGTCATGGTGGCGCGCTGCGTCGAACCAGAGGATATGTACTGCTACATCTTGGGGAAAGGAATCGGCAAAACTCAGACTGTCGTCGTACCCACTATACCAGAAATCAGCGCGCATGTCCGAGAGGGCAAGGTAGACGTTGATGACCGATTCCAGCAGCTCAAAAGAATGATTGCGGTGTACCGCAATGCGCACCGTACGGGAGACGTCAGGTACTGGCAGGGACAGCAGTTCCGACCTGACAGGACGGTCACGAAAGAGAACACGGGCGTGCCTCATACGACACTCCACTGACGGCGTGCGTCTGCTACCTGGATGGTGGAAAAACATTTCGGTGGCGGACACTGCACATGATCCAGTTGTACATGGCAGGCCCCCCAAGAAAGACCAATGCCAAACCCCTGAAAGATCGCGGACACGCTTCGCTGGGCCAGCGTACCCCCCAAGACATCGCAAAGAACCGCTGGTATGGAGGCGGCATTGAGGTTGCCGTAGCGCGAAAAAATGTCTGCCGGAGCCTTTTCCTGGGCTATGCCCAATTTTTGGCGCAACGTTTCCACAATATAGCGGTTGGCCTGGTGAAAAATGACATAGTCCAAAGCGTCTATCGTTGTCCCACTGGCATCGAGAATAGCGCGCCAAAGACCTGGCTGTGTGGTCATGGTGAAATTGAAAATCCCAAAACCGTCCATATACAGATCTTCGCGGGATCGATATAAACCACCTTCCAGGGCGACTTCCTGTCGCGTGGCTTCTGTCGACGGTTCGCGCTGCCCACCCGCAGGCCGGAGCATGAGGGGCACACCGCTGCCGTCACTGCCCAGAACAAAGGTCATGGGAGCAGCACCCGGCACATGCCGCACCAAGGTGGCACTACAGGCATCACCAAAAAGAGGAACCACGGTGCGATCGCGCGGGTTGACGACCTTGCTCAAGGTATCCCCACAGAGCAAGAGTATGTCGGATATGCCGTGAGAGGCCAACATGGATGCCAAATGCATCCCGTAGACAAAGCCGGAACAGCCAGCCGTTATGTCCACGGCAAAAGAGGTTGTCGGCAATGCAAGCCGACCGTGGAGGACATGGGCATTGCCCGGCATGGTGTGATCGGGCGTCTGCGTCACAAAAATAAGTGCTCCAATGCTGTCCCGTGGGACGTCAAGCGTGTTCAGCAGCTCAAAGGCTGCCAGTTCCCCCAGGTCGCAGACCGTTGTCCCAGGAGCAGCCGTATAACGCGTGTCCATGCCCACGGTCGTTTGGAGACGTCGACGCATGGCCGGATCGTGCCCAAATAGCTCCGGTTCGTCGGCCAGACAATGGCGTTCTTCTCCAAGAACAAGCGAACAGCCGAGAAATTGTGCGCCCTCAACACGAGAGATTGCCATGATTCAATCCTTTTTGCACTCCGCCTTGCACTCCACGAGTTCCACCAAGGTCATATCTGGCAACATGGCAAAACAAATGCGCGCAAAAAACGTAGCCACAGTGATAGGACGGAAAATTTTTGCGCCGCACTGCCGGACAAGCGCGTCAAGATCATCTTCCAAGTGCAGGCTTTCATAGGCCCAATGGTAAAGACGCACCCCGCGTGCCAGCCAGGATGTGAGCGGTCCATCCGCATGGAGATTTTCCAAAAGTTCCACGCGCGGTGCTGCATGTGCCGTCAGAAAAACACCGCGTATGCCCTGGCCAGTATCTTCAAAAATCTGCGATTCCGGCGCATATCCCAGAAAACGGTAGCGAGGCAGGCTTTCGGCGAGACTGCGGGTTGCCACGCCAATGTGATGAAAGCGAAGATCAGTCATGGCCGACGAGCTGGGCAACTTCAGAAACAAGGGCGTGTTGCGAGGTAAGGAGGGGTATGTGTTCGGGACATATGGAAATGCCGAATGTCTGCTCCACAGTCATAATGATTTCGATGTGCTTCAAAGAATCCCAGGCCTGGCAGGTAGACATGCTCACATCTTCCCCCGCAGTCACCGGCTGGGCGAGCAGGGTCGATAACACGCTGGCCACGCTTTCTGCAATGGTTGGCATAGCGAACTCCTAAAGAAGACCCTTGCCGCCGTCTACGGTAATATTTTGCCCCGTGATCCAACGCGCGGCTGGAGAAAGCAGAAAAGCAGCCGTTTGGGCTATATCCTCAGGTGTGCCGACTCCGAGAGGATAGAGAGCAGCGCGGGCGGCAAGAGATTCTCCAAACAATTTTTCCGTCTGCGGCGTGGGTATAAGGCCGGGAGAGAGCGCATTGACGCGGATGCCTCGCGGGGCACATTCGCAGGCCAGGGAACGCACAAGAGAAACTATGGCCCCCTTGGATGCTGCATAGGCCGCCAGACCGGCATTTTCGTGTTGTGCAGCCGTTGAGGCGATAAACACAAGCGATGCGCCCTTGCCTGTGTTGTGACGTCTGTCCAGAACTGCCTTGGCCAAGCGGACGGCGGACAGCACATTGGTACTCAAGGTGTGCGTCAGGTGGCTGTCGTCGACCAAGGCCAAGGGAACCATTGCGCAGACGCCTGCGCAATGTACCATTCCGTCCAGCAGACCAGTCCTAGCGACAATGGCCTTGAGCCAAGCATTCAATGGCGCAATCTGCGCTGTAAGATCAAAAGGTTCAATAAGGAAATTTTCTGGTTGGGCACTGGCCGAACGCACGGCTTCCAATGCGTCCGCACGTCGGGCCACAGCAATGACGCACGCGCCTAGCCTGTTGAGCAGAAGAGCTGTGGCAGCACCTATGCCAGAGGATGCACCGGCGACCAAAAAACGTTTGCCGTCAAGGGTAATCATCCTGGAATTCCCAAGAGGGTTGCGACGTCGTTCACGGTGACGCACGCCGTGAGGGCGTCCAATGACGGCGCTTTGCCCAGTTGCGTCTCAGCCATGCCGCGGACGACAATTTTCGCGAGGGAATCCCATTCGTCCAGGGTATTGAGGACAGTCTCGCAGGAAATCTCCCTGTCTACCTGCAACGCTTCCCTGAAGAGCGAAAGAAATTCTTGCTTGGTCATCCCTTGTCCTGCCTCCATCGGCTCACGTTTCTGGCAGATGCCCCTGTCCACCAAGACCAGGCCAAAGCGGGTCACTGTCGTCTCTGCCGCACTAGTGTCTTGATCATCTCACTGACCAAGAGTAGCACAGCCACAGAACATTGGCAACAGCGCAGGACAAGAGCTGCTAAATTCCTCTTATATGTAAAATAGCCTCTCAGGGAGACGTTGAAGGCCAGACAAAGTATTTGCGCTTCGCAAGGCTCTATGGTAGTATTTTGAATTGTTTACAACTTTTTTGCCTACATGACGACATATCTCGGGGAACATGTTATGGGAACGACATACGATGCCAGCGTCGACTATCTCTGCAGTATTGTCATGTGTTCATATAATAACGCACAGTATTTGGAACAAGCCATTGCGAGTTGTCTGTGCCAAAAAACAGACTTCCCTTTTCAGCTCATCATCGCCGACGATGCCTCCACCGACGGCAGCCAGGATATCATCCGTTCCTATGCGCAGAAGCACAGCAATATTTTCCCCATTTTTCAGACCGGCCACAACTGCGTACACAAAAATTACACAGACGCCTTCAATGCCGCACGCACACCCTATGTGGCCTTGTGTGACGGCGACGATTTCTGGATCGGCGAAGAAAAATTGCAGCTTCAGGTAGGTTTTTTACGTGAACACCCAGATTTTTCTGTATGTGCGCACAAAACCGAGCAATTTGTCTACAATGCCCAGGATCCTGCCCGCTACAAACCCATTTACAAAAGGAATGCCAGCCGTCGAACCCAGGAAACAGGTGTCCTCTACGCTGACGAAATTGCTGATAACTATTATCTACATACGTCATCCTATGTCTTCCGCTGGCTTTTCAGAGAGGGTTTGCCCAGCTATTGGGATCGGGCCATGTCCAACGATCTCTTTTTCCTGCTCCTGCACGCCGCTGAAGGAAAAATCAAATATTTTGACCGCACCCTGAGTGTCTGGCGTCGCCACGAAAACGGCATGACATGGTTGCAGACCGCCAAACCTTCTGCCTATGTACGGGAAAAGTGGGAAGATTTCATTATCTTGCAAACCAAGATGGATGAATTTTTTGAAGGACGTTTCCATTATCAGCTCCTGGAGCGTGTGCGCTTCGCCCTGCATTCCCTGACCAAGGAGTGTATTGCCACTGGCGATTACAGCATGCTTACCTATATAGTCAGAAGATTTTATGATTATTTTGAAGAATTTCGCGACAAGTACGAAGTCCTCGTGGAAGGCTATCGCCTGGTAGATCCCCTACCCAGACCCACGGCCTTATGCAATCTGGCAGACTGTACCTTCTCCGCCCCTGGCGCTGCGCAAACAGAGCAGAAGCACCGCAACACAGTGGGGGGAAATATCCCCCTTGATCTGGCTGCCATACCACCTGCTGCGGACTCCATATGGCAGTTGTGGACGCAAGGTCGCGAATACGCCTGTTTTTACAATGCCATCAGCGCCCTGGAAGCGCTCATAGCCCAACAGGGCACGATCCGTGTATGGTCGCCGAAGTTTTGCGCTGCTGATCAGCTGCGCATGAAGCAGAAAAAATTGTATTCCGAGATGCTGTGCTACGATGTCAGCCCGGATTGCGGCTATGTCCTTTCCTTTTTGGAGCAGCTGCAGTCAGGCGATATTGTACTCACGCCCTGTTTTTTTGGCAGGCCCTTACCTTGTGCGCTGACGCAGGCCCTGGAGCGGCGTTCGGATGTCATCTGGGTGGAAGATCGTACCTGCGCCTTGGATGCCCCGTCCTCTTCCGCTCCCTGGCAGCTCTACAGCCCGCCGACGGTGCTGGGGGTGCCGGATGGCGGCATCCTTATGGGTCCGGGCGTGTCTTCCTGGCTTCCCCTGCCGCACAATGACAATGAAGAAGACATGCTCCACCGTTTGGCGCCGGCCTTTCTGAACTATGAATTCCCGGACAGGGCTTTTCTTGCCGCATCCTCCACCAGAGACAAAGAAGACATGTTTATTTGCTCGCGGGAGGCCATGAGCCTTGTGTCCAGGGGCCTTTTGGAACGAATTTCTTATGGCCTGGTGAGTTCGGCACGCAAACGCAATTGGGCAACGCTCTATAGTCGTCTTCAACATCTTGCTCTCTGGGACATGCCACAACCGGAGTTCACCCCCTACGCCTTTCCCCTGCTCTTGCCCGAGGGCAAGGCGGCCTGTCGTCTTTCGAGTTTTCTGGTGGATGAAGGCTTTTTGTGCCCCGTACCGTATGGCATGGGCGCATCATTCCGCAGTTCACCCATATTGAGTGAGCGTATCGCCGCCTTACCCCTGAGTCATAATTATGACTCCAGCGATATGCACCGTTTGGCTGACGCAGTCCTGCGCATTTTGCAACACTGATCCCACGTTTTGTTTTAAGGATACCTGATGTTCCCCTTGACACGCGTCCTGGTGCTTTCTGATAATACCTTTCTTCTAGAAGGATTTCGCGACATCGTCCACAGGCAAAATTGTCATGCATCCTTCACCTACCGCCAAAGCCCCAGTGGCCCACACGATGTTTCCAAAACCCGTCCCAGCGATCTGCCCTGTCTTGACATACGCAAGGCATGCCAGGATGTCATCAAAAACTATGACTTGATCCTTTCCCTGCATTCCAAGCAAGTTTTTCCCAAGGAAGTTGTGGAACATGTCCGCTGCGTGAACATCCATCCTGGCTACAATCCCCACAACCGAGGTTGGTTTCCGCAAGTCTTTTCCTTGTGCAACGGTCTGCCCGCAGGGGTGACTATCCACGAAATGGATGCCCAAATAGACCACGGCGACATCATCTACCGTGAAGAAATTTTTCTCTGCGCACATGACGATTCCCTGTCCGCATACCAAAAAATCCTGAACAAAGAGCTTGAGATGCTGGAAGCCCATCTCGTGGACATCGTTGACCATACCTATACTGTGCGCAAACCGGAAAAAGAAGGCAATATCAATTTTAAAAAAGACTATTACAAACTCTGTCATCTCGATTTGCAGGAAACACTGACCATGGGTGAGGCCATCAACAGGCTGCGTGCGCTGACCCACGGGGACTATGATAATGCCTATTTTCTTGATACGCAGGGCAAAAAAATCTATGTCCGGCTGCATTTGTATCCAGAGGATGCAAACAGTACTCCATAATTGGCAGAACGCCGGTCGCAGTATCCAAGCATCGTTTCACTGAACTTGCTGGCAAAAGACAAGTCGTATACTGACTACCGTGAGCAGTTCCTGAGTGCCGTATACGCCATGCCGATACAGATTTGCCCTATTTTCCTTAGGGCTGAAAAAACGTCAGAAATACGACAGCTATCATCTCCATTATGGTAGGGAAATTGCATGTAGCCTCGGTGACGAGGAGTTCCCATCGCACCAATAAATGCTTGCTAGGAAGAGTAGAAATCTATGGATACAGGGCATCCGAAACATCCTGTTTATGTCACACGAACCGTCCTTCCTCCGCTTGAGGAATACCTAGCGTGTGTGCGGCAGATTTTTGTCAGTCGTTGGCTGACGAATCAGGGGGCTTGGGTTGTCAGGCTGGAGCAGGAACTGCGCCGTGTGTTGGCCGTGCCCACACTAGCGGTATGCGCTAACGGCACGTTAGCGCTCCAGTTGGCACTTCGACTCTTGGGACTCAATGGGAAACCTGTCATCACAACACCCTTTACCTATGTGGCCACGCTTTCTGCCCTCTTATGGGAAGGTTGTACGCCTATTTTTGCCGATATAGACCCAGAGACTCTCTGCCTGTCACCTACGGCCTTGGAAGAGGCTCTTGTTGCCCATCCCGATGCGGCTGGTATCTTGCCGGTGCATGTCTTCGGGAATGCCTGCGCTGTGAACAGCATACAGCGTCTTGCCGAAGACAGGGGCTTGAAGGTTCTCTACGATGCAGCACACGCCTTTGCTTGCCGACTCAACGGGCAGAGCCTCTTTTCCTATGGCCATGCCACTACTGCGAGTTTCCACGCAACAAAACTCTTCCACACTGTGGAGGGCGGCTGCGTGGTGACACCTCATGCGGATGACATGAAGTCGTTGCGCTTGTTGCGTGCCTTCGGTCAGGATGGCGAAACCTATCCCTGCCTTGGCATCAATGCCAAGATGTCTGAGCTACATGCGGCCATGGGTATCTGTCTTCTGCCGAAGGTACCGGCATTCATTGAAGCCCGTAAAATGAGAGCCGAGCTGTACGATAGCGCTCTGCATATGTCGGCATCAGGTCTGCGCAAGCCCACCCTTGCCCCTGGTCTGCAGTGGAATTACGCCTATTATCCCGTGATTTTCCCAGACCATGCTGCTTTGTGCCGTGCCCTGACGGCCTTACGGCGTGTCAACATTTATCCACGCCGCTATTTTTATCCAAGTCTGACACGACTTCCTTATATCCAAGGGCAGACATGCCCTGTGAGCGAGGACATTGCCGAACGCATCCTTTGCCTTCCTTTTTGGCCTGAACTTGATCCGGAAGTTATCTCGCTAACAGCGACAACCATATGCTCCTGTCTCTAACTGCACTCTAACGATGCCCAAAAAAGGTTGTTGTCTATGAGCGACTGTTGTGGCGAATACTGGTTCTCCATCACGCCACCGCCAGGTTTCTCAGCGGCGGAAAGTGCTGTGATGCTCGAAAATGCCTATGTCCAGGCTCTATCTGAACGTGCCCTGACTGAGGCTGATGTGGTCTTCAAACGCTACTTTTGCAGCGATGTCTACCGCTACGCTCCACTCCTCCAGCGTCATGAGAAGGAACATCCTGCGGGTCTCACCCTCTACATTGGCCAAGCGCCTTTGGACACCTCCTTCTGTTCGCTTCAGGTGTATGCTGTCCGTGGTAACTCTTCTTCTACTGACGGAGATGAAATGCTGCGCGTAAAGCATGGGGGGTATGAATCTTTGTGGTCAATTGTGCAACCCACGGGTCAAGCGGATGCGGAAGCCCAAAGTGATGAAGCCATAGAAAAACTCTGCCATCAGCTGACCTCGAAAGGCATGTCCTTGGCAGAGGACGTTATCCGCACCTGGTATTATGTGCGGGATATCGACAACAACTATGCGGGCATGATCAAAAGTCGCACACGCCACTATGAAGCCTGTGGACTCACTGCAAACACGCATTTTATCGCCAGCACCGGCATTGAAGGGAAGTCCACACGTCCCTCAGCGCTTGTCACCCTCGTAACGCATGCGATCCAGGGGCTTCAAAAGTCGCAGATACGCTACCTGAAAGCCTTAGCCAACATGTCTCCCACACATGCCTACGGGGTAAATTTTGAACGCGCCACGTGCATTACCTACGGTGACAGAAAGCATATCCACATTTCTGGTACAGCGAGTATCGACGACAAAGGCAAGGTGCTGCACTGCGGTGATATTGTCCGCCAGTGCCACAGGGCGTTGGACAATATTGAAGCCCTGCTGCATGAGGGGAGTTTAGGTGTCGGAGATCTGTGTGCTGCCGTCGTCTACCTTCGCGACGGCCAGGAATACCCGCAGATTGCCCCTGTACTCAAGGAACGCCTGCCCAGGGATTGCGCCGTCAATGTCACAGAAGCACCTGTGTGTCGGCCAGACTGGCTTGTTGAAATTGAAGGCGAGGCTATTGCACCGCATTGTGCCCCATTTCCCAATTTTCTCTCAACGCCCTGAGTACAGGCATTGGCTGTCTTTGAGCCTATCCTCATCGAAAGTGCTTCAAGACGTAGATACCGCAGGGTGCAGTGCCATGCGCGTAAATGTGGCGTTCTCTCCATTCTTCGGAGAAGCCCCTACCCTTACTTCAAGGAGATAACGGATGAATATGGATACCATGACCTATGCCGAACTGCCCTGCTTGGAAAACAGACATGTCCTGATCTTTGGCATTGATGAAAACACGTCAGCTCTTGTGAGCTATATATGTGAACATCATCCGTCCATTTGCATTGACGCCAT
>JAFTCE010000012.1 GCA_017454855.1 Desulfovibrio sp. | reverse complement strand
GGGCGAAGCGGGCGTTTACCTGCGCCGCTACTACCATTGCGAGTCCAAAATCGCCTATTATCTGCAAAGAATTCTCCATTCCCCCAAGGGCATCGTCGTCCCCAATGCCGCTGCCCTGGTTGACAAAATTTTGGCCAGCGTGGACATCACCTTGGCGCCCGAACAAATCAAGGCCATCCGTACGGTGGCCAGCAGCAAGGTCATGGTGCTTACCGGCGGCCCGGGCACGGGCAAAACCACGATCATCAAAGCCATCATTGGCCTGTTCAAGGAAATGCACGCCCGCGTCCTGCTGGCGGCGCCCACGGGCCGCGCTGCCAAGCGCATGGCCGAAACCTGCTCCAGCGAGGCCCAGACCATACACCGTCTTCTGGAATACAGCCCCATGGAAGATGCCTTCGGGCGCAATGAGGACGCTCCCTTGGCCTGCGGCCTGCTCGTGGTGGACGAAGCGTCCATGATGGATACCCTGCTCTTCTACCATTTGCTCAAGGCCGTGCCCCTGGGGACGACCCTGCTTCTCGTGGGCGACGTCCATCAGCTTCCCTCGGTGGGTCCGGGCAATGTTCTGGCGGACATCATCCACTCGGGCGTCGTGCCGGTGGTGGAGCTGACGGAAATTTTTCGCCAATCCGCCGAGAGCGCAATCATCTGCAATGCCCACATGATCAACCGTGGAGAAGTCCCCAGGCTGGAATCCAACCCGAACAGACTTTCGGACTTCTATTTCATTCAACAGGACGACCCGGAACGCGCTGCCGAAATGGTGGTCGACCTCGTGCGCACGCACATTCCGCGCCGTTTTCACTTCGACCCCGTGGATGAGATACAAGTACTCAGCCCCATGCACAAGGGTGCCGTGGGCGCTGGCCGACTCAATGAACTCTTGCAACAGGCCCTCAACCCCAATGGCCTGGAGATTCGCCGCGGCGAACGCGCCTTCCGCCTCCACGATAAGGTTATGCAAATCCGCAATAATTACGACAAGGAGGTTTTCAACGGCGACATGGGCCGCATCAGCCATCTGGACATGCAGGAGCGCAACCTGGGCATTACCTTTGATGACCGCGTTGTGCCCTACGATTTCGACGAATTGGACGAACTGGCTCCGGCCTATGCCATCTCCATCCACAAATCCCAGGGTTCGGAATATCCTGCCGTGATTATTCCCCTCATGATGCAGCACTATGTGCTCTTGCAACGCAATCTCGTCTATACCGGCGTCACCCGCGGTAAAAAACTGGTCATTCTCGTAGGTGAAGCCCGAGCCCTGCACATGGCCGTCAAAAACAACAAGACCCGCAGGCGACATACCCGCCTGGCCCAGCGCCTGGCCAGTGACCTGACCCCGAACAGGGTGCGCCCTTGAACCTTGACCTGGCCGCGCAGATTAGGCCTGCGGGCGTGGCCAGGCGCGCTCGAGCTGCAGCAGGCGACATTTTTTGTCCAAGCCGCCCGCATAGCCAGTGAGCTTGCCCCCGACGCCCAGGACGCGATGACAGGGGATGATAATGGCCAGGGGATTGCGGCCCACGGCCTGACCCACGGCTTGCGCTGCCATGCGTTTCAGGCCGCGTTGGCGGGCAATCTTGGCCGCCAGGTGACCATAGGTGACGGTCTGACCATAGGGGATGTGCAGCAGCAAACGCCAGACGCTGCGACAAAACTCCGTGCCGGTCACATGAAGAGGGGGTGTGAAGTCCGGCTCCTGGCCGGAAAAATAGCAGTCCAGCCAGCGTTTCGCCGCTGCAATGGCAACGTCAGCGCCGTCCACGGCCCAGACAGCCCGCTCTTGCGCGCTAGCAAAGCGCAGACCAACCAGCCCCACGTCATTGGCAGTAAGCAGCATACCGCCCAGGGGTGAGAGGTAGATCGTAGCAGAGAACATGGAACCCGTCTCCAGGCGTTTTTCAGATACCGCCGTACGCCGACATATGGCCTGGCGGTACTGCCCTTGCCTCATTCGGCCACACAGACGCGATTTTTTCCCTCGTGCTTGGCACGGTAGAGGGCGGCATCCAGCCTGCGGTAAAAGTCCATGTAGGAAGCACTTTCCAAAAACTCCGCCACGCCCAGGCTGGCCGTGACGCGCTTGCCGTCGGGCAGGGCAAAGCCCTTGGAAAGTCCTTGTCGGATGCGTTCGGCCACAAGCATGGCGGCGTTCACATCCGCACCCGGGAGGATGATGAAAAACTCCTCGCCGCCCCAACGCCCGGCAGCATCGCCGCGGCGCGTGCTGTGGCGCAGCGTTTCGCCCACCCATTGGAGCGTCTGATCGCCTACGGCGTGCCCGTAGACGTCATTGATCTTCTTGAAATCGTCCAAATCCAGCATAATAGCAGACAGGGGCAAGGCCACGGTGCGTCGGTTGGACAGCTCCTTTTTCAAGATGTTCTCAATCTCTCCGCGATTGTAGAGTCCGGTAAGTCTGTCCGTGATGGCCATGTCCACAAGCCGCACATTGGCCTGCTCCAGCTCCCTGGAAGTCACGGCGATGAAATGCGCCAGATGGCGCACCAGCTTCATAGCGCCCTTGAGGGCGTTCTTGCCTGCCCCTGTTGGTTTGTGTGCAGCTGCACACTTCGCAGCCCCCTCGCGAAAACCCACGGCAACGAGCGTCATGTTGAGCAGGGGCACGCTGCCGTCCTCCAGGCGTGCGATTTCTCCGCCGGTAAAAAACCCGTCACAGGGCGCAATATCCTGCAAGGGCAGCATTTCGTGATTGACCGCTTCGCGCAAAAAATACCGACGGCTGACACAGCTAAACAGCAGAATGCCCTGTGGCGCGAAGCGTTCCATGTCCCTGTGCAAAACACCAGAGGCATCGAGGATTTCTCCCGGGTCGCCATAGGCCAGACGTACATTCTCGCCAGTGCGGCATTCGGCCCCCATGACCAGGCCGCCTTCTTCAGTGACCGAAAGGGGCAGGCGCAGGAGCGCATGCCCATTGCGTTCCAGCAACAAGGGGAAAAGCAGATTATCCCAGACGAAATCCTCGCTCCGTAGGTCGAGATATTTCTCATAGACCAGCTTGGCTGGCTGTTCGTCCAAGGCCGCGATGACATTTTGCGCCGTCATGGCCGTAATCAGAAAACACGGACCCAAGGGACTCCACCCCTGGCTGGTGATGACCTGGACATGCAGCTCTGAACCCGTCAGGAAGAGGGCGACTATGCCCTGACGCAGGATGCGTTGGCCTTCAAGAACAAAGGAACGCTTGGCCTCATCCCAGCCGGCCACCCCGCCAAAAACGGGCAGTTCTGACGGAAGCTCGCGCAAGCCATCGAGGAAGGCATTGACACTGGCGGCAGTGCAGGCCAGCAAGAGTTCCACGGCCACAAGGGATTCCTGCTCGCCGCTGGCCGCAACCAAGGTTGCCGCGCCTTCCTCAAGCGTCGTTTCGGCCAAATCCAGGCTCAATGCCTGCACGCGTGCCGTTTCAAAGGCTTGAAAATGCAGAATCGTGCTGCCCTGGCTCAGGGCGCCATGGCATATGCCGCCCGCCGTCGTGCTGCCCACCACAACGGCTTTCGGAAATGCCTGACGCACGCTTTCCAGGACGCGCAGGACTATCGCCTCATCCATCCAGCTTGTAAAAAGGGATACAAGCAGCGCGGAAGGTTGCGGCGGACACTGCTCCTGGAATGCGCGCAAGCAGTCGTCAACGTCTTCAGGGGCGTGTAAGCAATACGAGACGTGTTTCATGCCGACATCCTTGAAGTAAGGAAGGCGTTACGTGTTGACCTACAACATCTGCCTTTTGATACATCAAGAACGAACGCATTGCCATAACAAATACGGCTTTTCCTCAAACAAAAATGTACTCTGCGTCACTTTCCTCTACGCATGGCCGCACTGGCATCCTGCACATGGCTGCCATACACCCCGAGGGCATTATGGAGCTGGGCCATGCCGGACTGCATGTCCGCGCCTGTGGCGTCCAAACGGCTTTGCAAGCTGGCAATGACAACATCCCACTGGGCCTGGTTCTCTGCCACATCCTCGGCAGTGGGCAAGGCAATCTGGGCCGCATCGCAGACAAGGGTCACAGCCTGCAATTTTTGCAGTACGGCAAGCACATCGACACGGCTATTCTGATTCTGGCTGCCCGCAATGGCTTCAAGCCGCACCCCGTGTTTTTGGCAGAATTTCTGAAGCCAGCCATAGACTGCGCCTTGCCTCTCTGGGGGCAGCTTGCATGCAGCCAGGGCCTTCTCGTATTCCGCCTGCGTGGCATAGCCGCGCACACGACCCGAACTGCGCAAATCGCGGGCGGCGTGGATGGCCTGGACAAGTGTCTTCTTTCTGTCCTGCTGTACCGTAATGTCGCTCATGATTTCTTGCGCTTCTTCCTTGCTGCTTGCGGACATCTCAAGCTGCTGCGCAACCATCCCTGCATCGCCTTGGGCGTCATAAGAACCTGGAATAGTTGCAGCCGCACGGCTGATGCTGGCATTCTGGTTATCGTCGATGTGGCTCACTGGACACCTCCGTGTAGCCTAAACGGCCTATAATCGTGTTCCTTAGCCAGCCTGGCCATCAGCGCCAAGGCCCAGAGCGCGGGAAGCCTTGAGTTGGCCGCAGGCTGCCCTGATGTCCTGGCCCTTGCTCTTGCGCAGGATGGCCGTCACGTGACGCTTCCAAAGTATCTGTTCAAAGGCCAACACGCGCTCCTGGGTAGGAGCGGCATAGGGTGCGCCTTCGGCGGGATTATAGACAATAAGATTGAGTTTGCCCTTGACTTCGCTCACCAGGCGCGCCAGTTCCCGCGCATGTTCAGGGCCGTCGTTGACGTTGGCCAGGAGCAAGTATTCAAAAGTAATGCGCTCTCGCGTCTTCAGGGGATAGTTGCGCAGGGCAGCCAGCATGCGCTCCAGGGGCCAGGCTGCGGCCCTGGGCATGATGCGCGCACGCAGCTCCTGCGTGGGGGCATGTAGGGAAACGGCCAGATAGGCCAGACCGCTTGCGCCCAGTTCCTCCAACCCCTTTTCAATGCCGCAGGTGGAAACCGTGATACGCCGAGGGGAAAAATTCAGTCCCTTGTCGCTATTCAGGCATTGCAGGGCACGCAAGACTTCTTTCAGGTTGAGGAGGGGTTCGCCCATGCCCATGAAGACGAGGTTGCGCAGCAGGGGATGATCCGGTCGGGCGTCGCCCAAATGTGTGCGGGCCACGAGGATCTGCCCCAAGATCTCGCCCATGCTCATGTTGCGTTCAAAACCCATGTGCCCGGTGGAGCAAAAAGTGCAAGCCATAGCGCAGCCCACCTGGGAGGAAAGACATTGGGTCCAGCGGCGTACGCCGTCGCGGGAATCCGAGGGGATGAGTACGGTTTCCACCTGTTTGCCATCGGCCAGGCGCAGCAGAAACTTGGTCGTGCCGTCGCGGCTTTGCTCCACGGCGGCGACCTCTGGCCAGAGGATATGGGCATTGTCTGCCAGACGCTGCCGACAGACCTTGGACACATTGCTCATGGCCGAGAAGTCGCGGGCCATTTTCTGCCACAACCACTGCCAGACCTGAACGGCGCGAAATGGGGGTTCCCCGAGCTGCGCCATCCAGGCTTCCAGTTCCGGCAGGGTCATATCCAGCAGGTTGATCACGCAAGGCCTTCCGTGGGGTAGGTTTCGCGCACAAAGAGCTTGCGCCGTGGCGACAGGCTGATATGGTAGCACTGATTCTGGGGAATGTGAATGTAGGGCACATCTTCGGTGCGCTGCCGTATGAGCAAGGACAGGAGTACGCGGTTGATGGCTTGATGCCCAACGATGACCATGGGTCCGTTGTCGGCCAAAAAAATGGCTCGGCGCAAGCCCCGCTGCACACGTTCGCGCAGCATGGCGTAGCTTTCGCCCTCGGGATAGACATAGCTGTACTTGTTGGCATTGCGGCCAGCAGTCACTTCGGGCATACGCTCACGGATTTCGCTGTAGAGCATGTTTTCGCAGACACCGGCATTGATTTCGTCAAATTCCCGCAAGGCCATGACATGTGCCCCGGGATGGTCTGCCAGCAGGGGGGCCGCAGTCTCATGCGAACGCCTGCGCGTGGACGTGAAGACCCAGGTTATGGGCTTGCCGCGCAAGTGCGCCGCCAGGGCCTGGGCCTGAGTCCGTCCCTTATCCGTGAGCGAAGGATTGCCGCCCACGCGTCCCTCCACGTTGAATTCCGTCTGTCCGTGGCGCGCCAGATAGAGATCAGGCACCCAAAGGCTGACCACGATTTCGCGGATGGCCGGATAATAGGGAGACCCCTCGCAAGGACGTTCGTCCAGCACGCGGTTGGCCGTGGCATCCACGCACATCCAGTATTTTTCGTCCGAAAGAGGTTCGTATTCGGCCTCATAGTGGACAATGCGTTGGCGAAAACTCTCCAGAGCCTCCTCCTCGGTATAGGAGGCGTATTCCGGTAACGTGGCCTTGCGGTGGATGCAGGCTTTGAGCAATACGGGATCCTCATTGACGCACTGCACAAAGAGTACCGGATACTCGGTCAGGGCGTCTTCAATTTTTTTCCGCCGCGCACGGTTCACATTGGTGGCGTCCAAAATGGCCACCTCACCGTCCTGGGCCAGCCAGTCCCGCGCCTGTTCCATATTGCGCCGGTTGATGAGTTCCCTGGCCTCGCGTCCAAAGCTGTTGGCCGGATCGTAAAATTCCGGCTTGGTGGATTCCGCCCCCATGAGCGCACGGCGCATATCGCCATTATTGAACAGACGCGCCTTGATGCCCTCAGCCGTCAGGCCATCGCAGATGCGTTTGGCCAGGGTTGACTTGCCGCGTGCGGGCAAGCCAACCATGGCGACATACAATTTTTGCACGGATTGTCCCCACTTTCCCTGCACAGGGGTTTCGCGCTCCAGGCGCGGTTGGTGAAAACTGCCTGATTCGCCCTAGGACACCTTAAGACGGAGAAAGCGTTTCTTGCCCAGACGGATCACATAGACGCCTGGCGCAAGCGGCGTCGCCATGTCCTCGCAGCGTGTGCCGTCAATGGACAGCGCACCCTCGCGTATGAGCCGCTTGGCCTCGCCGCGGCTCTTGACCAAACCCGCTGCCTCCAAAAACGCGGGTGGCGTACTGTCCTCGCCAGTGGCACAGGCATGTTCCGGCATGTCCTCGGGCACACCGCCGTCGGCAAAGACGGCATTGAAGTCTTGCCTTGCTGCATCAGCCTGCCGCTCTCCGTGGTAGCGGCAAACCATTTCGTGCGCGAGAGCCTCCTTGGCTGTCTTGGGATGCACAGCGCCTGTGTCCACGCCGCGCCTGAGGGCCGCAATGTCCTCCAAACTCTTGCTGGAGAGCAGCTCATAGTAGCGCCACATCAGGTCGTCAGAAATGGCCATGATCTTACCGAAAATCTGTGCCGACGGCTCGTCGATACCAATGTAATTGCCGTAGGACTTGGACATCTTGCGCACGCCATCCGTGCCTTCAAGCAGGGGCATGGTCAGGATGCACTGGCTTTCCAGGCCATAGTGGGCCTGCAGGTTGCGGCCCACCAGCAGATTGAATTTTTGGTCATTGCCGCCCATTTCCACATCGCATTTGAGGGCCACCGAATCATAGCCCTGGCACAGAGGATACAAAAACTCGTGTATGGAAATGGGCCGTTGTTCGCGAAAACGCTTTTCAAAATCGTCGCGTTCCAGCATACGCGCCACGGTATAGCTGGAGGCCAGTCTGATGAAATCCGCAGCCTGCATCTTGCCCAGCCAGGCGGAATTGAATGCCACTTCAGTTGTTTCAGGATCCAGAATCTTGAACACCTGTTTCTTGTAGGTTTCGGCATTGGCCAGAACCTGTTCTTCCGTCAGCGGCGGTCTCGTTTCGGAGCGGCCAGAGGGGTCGCCAATGCGCCCCGTGAAATCCCCGATGAGAAAGATCACATGATGGCCCAATTCCTGAAAATGGCGCATCTTGTGCATAAGTACCGTGTGTCCAAGGTGCAAATCCGGCGCCGTGGGGTCAAAGCCGACCTTGACGCGCAGAGGCTGTTGACGGGCAAGTTTTTTGCGCAATTCGGCCTCGTCGATGAGTTCGGCGACGCCGCGCTTGATGTGGGCCATCTGGCTATCAATATCCATCATTCTCTTTCTCCCCTCACATGCCTTGTTGCCCGCCGAGAACCCGGAAGTAGACCGCAGGCTCCTTGAGCAGGCCGGCGTCCATGGCGCGTTGCAGGGCATCGCGCATGGCCTGGGCCGATGTTTCGTGCGTCATCAGCACCAAGGGTGCGCCTTGCCCCTCATCACTCTTCTGGATAACCTGGGCCATGCTGATACCTTCGGCAGCCATGCAGCCCGAAAGGTCGCGCAGCACGCCAGGCGCATCCTCGACCATGACGCGCACATAGTAACAGGCATGCCATTCTTCGCGCGGAACAATACATGCCTTGGGCAGATCGCTGTAGGCATAGCCCGTGTTGTTGGGACGCTCTTCGCGGGCCACGGCCAGTAGATCCCCCAAAACCGCGCCTGCTGTGGGCAAGTCGCCGGCCCCGCGACCGTGGAAAAAGAGCGAACCCGCCGCATTGGCCTCCACACGGACGGCATTATACACGCCGCCCACGCGTGCCAGGAGGTACTTGTGGTGTACCAAGGCCGGGAAAACACCGGCCTCAAGACATACCTGATCCTGAGTACTGCCCGACGCCTCGCGGGCTTGGGCAATAAGCTTGACCCGATAGCCCAGTTCCCGTGCCATGCGGATGTCCATGCCGGAAAGTCCGCGGATGCCGCGTATGGAAAGCGCCGTATAGGGATAATGCACCCCAAAAGCCAGGCGGATGAGCAAAACCAGCTTGTGCGCGGCATCGTGCCCGTCAATGTCCAAGGTCGGATCGGTTTCCGCATAGCCCAGGCGCTGGGCCTGCTGCAGGGCCACGTCGAACTCCATGCCGTTGCTCGTCATCTCGGACAGGATATAATTGCTCGTGCCGTTGAGAATGCCCATGATGGAATGGATGCGGTTCCCTGTCAGGCTTTCCTTAAGGGCCTCGACAATGGGAATGGCGCCGGCCACGCTCGCCTCGTAGCGCAAGATACGCTTCTTGCGTGCGGCCTTGCGGAACAAGTCCAAGCCCTCTTCGGCCAGCAGGGCCTTGTTGGCCGTGACAATGTGTTTGCCCTGATCCAGGGCACGATCAATAAGGGCGCGGGCGTGATCTATGCCGCCAATGAGTTCCACGAGGACGTCGATTTCGGGATCGTCAGTCAGGGCCGCCGGATCGGTGACCAACTCCGTGCCCGCAGGCAGTTCTGCAGCGCGGGCCTTGGCCGTGTTGCGCACCAGCACTTTCTTTAGGGTTATGCCACGACCGCAGCGGCTGCGCACAAGGTCGGCATTTTCCTGCAGCAGGCGCACCAATCCGCCGCCCACAGTGCCAAAGCCGGCAAGCCCGACCACGAGATTCTTTTCGTTGCTTCTGGTCATATATTCTCCAGGAAGGCGTGACGCTCAGTCCCGCACTCCCGACAAGAGTCGACGGATATTGCTGATAGCCTGCCGGGTACGCTGCTCGTTCTCAATGAGGGCCAAGCGAACATACTCGTCGCCATAGGAACCAAAGCCAAGCCCAGGCGACACTGCCACATGGGCTTCCTGGAGAAGCAGCTTGGAAAATTCCACAGAACCCATCTTGCGGAACGGTTCTGGAATGTGCGCCCAGACGAACATGGTGGCCTTGGGCGGCGGCGTGGTCCAGCCAATGCGGTTCAGGCCGTCAATGAGATGATCACGGCGCTGCTCATACACCTTGCGGATGTGTTCCACGCAGTCTTCCGGGCCGTTGAGCGCCACCGTGGAAGCTATCTGTATGGGCTGGAACATGCCGTAGTCGAGGTAGCTCTTGATGCGCGCCAGGGCATGGATGAGTTCCTTGTTGCCCACAGCAAAACCCACGCGCCAGCCAGGCATGGAATAGCTCTTGGACATGGAAAAAAATTCCACGCCCACTTCCTTGGCCCCCTTGGCCTGCAAAAAACTCGGCGCCTTGTAGTCGTCAAACACCAGGTCGGCATAGGCCATGTCATGGACGACCCAGAGCTGGTTTTCCTTGGCGAAATCCGTCACTTTTTGAAAAAATTCCAGATCAGTCACTTCCGTAGTGGGATTGTGCGGATAGCAGATGAAGAGTACCTTGGGCTTGGGCCAGGCCTGCCGCGTGGCCGTTTCCAGGTCTTCAAAGAAATTGCGGCCCGGGCCAATGGGTACGCTGCGCACGTCGGCGCCGGCAATGATGGGCGCGTATTTGTGGATGGGATAGGTTGGATCTGGCGCCAGAACCACGTCGCCAGGTTCCAACATGGCCAGAGAAAGATGGGCCAGGCCTTCCTTGGAACCCAGGGTAACGATGGCCTCGCTGTCCGGGTCGAGCTGCACACCGAAATGGCGCGCATAGCGCTCGCAGATAGCCTTGCGCAGGTTGGGAATGCCCCGGGACAGCGAATAGCGGTGATTCACGGGCTTGCGCGCAGCTTCAACAAGCTTGTCAACAATGGGCGCGGGCGTGGGTATGTCCGGATTGCCCATGCTGAAATCCACGATGTCCACATTTTGCCGACGCAAGCGCATCTTGAGGTCTCCCACCACCGCAAAGACGTACGGCGGCAAGCGCCGTATGCGCGAAAACTCTTCCATATGACCAAACTCCTGCTTTTGCCCTGATTGCCAGGCAGGCGAAGACCGCCTTGCCCTGTGCCGCACTGACGCCGCACAACGCCCCTGCATTGTGCCTTAGCATAGCCAGCCGCGCAAGCCTTTGTAAAGCAATTTGCCCGTGCAGCCGCCGTAGGCCAAGGTTCTTTGCGCAGGAGCTTGTGGCCCAAAATGCCCTTTGTGGCGTGAAAACGGCACAGACAGCACAAAATGCTTGCCAAAGAACGCCGACAACAATAGAAAAAGAAAACCCCGACAGCATAACATTGGGCATCGCGCAATGTCGGCTGGCCAAAAATCATTCGTCTGCCGTGCATATCAGGAAGATGGAAGCCATGAGCGTAAACAGCAGCGACAATGGGACTCTTCTGTTGAACAAACGTGTCATGTCTACGGCCATGACCCATCTCGACAGCGTCACGGAACGCCTGTGCAGCCCGGAATCCCTCAATGCCGTGCGGCATCACTCTCTGCGTTCGGCAGACATGCCGTCCCTGACGGCCCTGTCCGAAATCCTTGAACGCCTGCGTGCGGCTGTCTTCCCAGGCTATTTTGGGGTAACCCGCGTACGGCGCGAATCCCTGCGCTACCACCTGGCCGCCAATTTGGACAGCATCTACCGTCTGCTGGGAGAACAGATCGTGCGCGGACTCTGTTTTGGCTGTGCCGGACAAAACCAGCCCTGTCCCTCGTGCAGCGAACAGGGCGAACGCCTGGCCCTGGACTTCATGGATCGCTTGCCCGATATCCGACGCATGCTGGCTGGCGACGCCCAGGCGGCCTATGAGGGTGATCCTGCAGCCACGAGTCCTGGGGAAACCATTTTTTGCTATCCCTCCCTGCGCGTGATGTTTCATCACCGTATCGCCCATGAGCTGTATCTGCTCAAGGTGCCTGTCATTCCGCGCATTATTTCCGAAATGGCCCACAGCACTACGGGCATTGACATCCACCCGGGCGCGGATATCGGCGAAGATTTTTTCATTGATCACGGCACAGGCGTAGTCATCGGCGAAACCTGCATCATCGGACAGAGCTGCCGTCTGTACCAGGGAGTGACGCTTGGAGCCCTCTCCTTCCCCAAGAATGCCGACGGTACGCTGACCAAGGGCATCCCACGGCATCCCGTTTTGCAGGACAATGTGACCGTCTACGCCGGCGCCACCATTCTGGGACGTATCACCATCGGCAAAGGCGCCGTCATCGGCGGCAACGTCTGGATTACCCAGGATGTGGCTGCCGGAGCCCACGTAACACAGGGGCGGCCCAATGCTTGAACGGGCTGCACGTTGCCTTGCCCTCTCTCTGCTGTGCTGCCTGGCCTTGCCTTTCGCCGCCGGGTGCAGCCTGCATGTGCAACCCAAGGGACAAGTCGTGACCAGCGTGGGTGTGGGCAGGTAAGCTCCTGAGCGAGGTTTCCCATGAACCATGCGCCATAATCTTTCATGGTCGAGGATGGCAATCTGTCCAAAGACAGCCGCTTTACGCATGGCAGCTTCTGCCGTAGGCTGCCTGCCAGGCCACGCATGGGTTTTCCATGCGCTAGGAAATTTCCCCCTTTCCCCGGGCCGGAGCTTCCGCCCGGGACGCAGCATTTGCAAGGATTACTGTCATGGATATGGAAGAACGTAGCAAAAAAATGAAATTTGGGCTGGAGAAAGCCCCGCACCGCTCCCTGCTCTATGCCCTGGGCTTGACCAGGGAAGAAATGGAACGACCCTTGGTGGGCGTTGTCAACGCTGCCAACGAGGTCGTGCCCGGGCACATGCATCTCAACACCCTCGCCGAAGCGGTCAAGGCCGGCGTGCGTCTGGCAGGCGGCACCCCTTTGCAATTTCCGGCCATAGCCGTGTGTGACGGCATTGCCATGAACCATGAGGGCATGCGCTATTCCCTGCCCTCGCGCGAATTCATCGCTGATTCCATCGAAATCATGACCAGGGCCCACGCCTTTGACGCTCTGGTCTTTATCCCCAACTGTGACAAATGTGTGCCTGGCATGCTCATGGCCATGATGCGTTTGAACATCCCGTCCATTCTCGTTTCCGGCGGACCCATGCTGCCTGGGGACACGGGTCCTCATGAACGCGGCGACCTGATCAGCGTTTTCGAGGCCGTGGGTAAGGTGCGCAGCGGGGCCATGAGTGCGGACGAACTGGAATGGCTCACCGAACGCGCCTGTCCTGGCTGCGGCGCCTGCGCAGGCATGTTTACGGCCAACTCCATGAATTGTCTGGCAGAGACCATTGGCGTGGCCCTCCCGGGCAATGGCACCATACCGGCAGCAGGCAGCGCACGCATTCGTCTGGCCAAGAAGGCGGGCATGCAGGTCATGGAACTGCTGCGCAAGAACATTCGTCCCCTGGACATCGTTACGGCCCACAGTGTGGCCAATGCCGTGGCCGTGGACATGGCCCTGGGCTGTTCTACCAACACGGTGCTGCACTTGCCGGCCGTGTTCGGCGAGGCCGGTCTCAACCTGGGCCTAGAAATTTTTGACGAAGTCAGCCGCAAGAGTCCCAATTTGTGCAAACTTTCCCCGGCAGGCAAGCATTTCATGGTTGACTTGGATAATGCCGGCGGCATACCTGCCGTCATGAGCGAATTGGACAAACTGGGACTTATCCATAAGGACTGTATCACGGTCACGGGCCAGAGCGTGGGCGAGAATCTCAAGAATCTGCATGCCTGCGTGCGCGATCCCGAGGTCATCCACAGCGTGGACAAGCCCTATTCGACGCAGGGCGGCATTGCCATCCTGCGCGGCAGCCTGGCCCCGGGCGGCGCCGTGGTCAAGCAGTCTGCCGTGGCGCCGGAAATGATGTGCCGCGACGTGAAGGCGCGCGTATTTGATTGCGAAGAAGACGCCATGCAGGCCATTCTCGATGGCAAAATCAAGCCCGGCGACGGCGTAGTGATCCGCTACGAAGGGCCGCGCGGTGGACCGGGGATGCGCGAGATGCTCTCGCCCACGGCGGCCATCACCGGCATGGGGCTGGGCAAGGACGTGGCTCTCCTCACCGACGGACGTTTCTCCGGCGGCACCAACGGGGCGGCCATAGGTCATATTTCCCCGGAAGCGGCGGATGGCGGCGTTATTGCCTTGGTGCGTGAAGGAGACGTGATCCATATCGACATCCCAGGCCGAAGCCTCAACCTTCTTGTGGATGAGAAGGAATTGGAGTTGCGCCGGGCCAGCCTGGTCGCTCCACGCAAAGAATGTGTCTCTCCCGTACTCAGGCGCTATGCCCACATGGTCAGCTCTGCGGCCAATGGCGGACGCTACAAGGATGTATGTTGAGAATCTGGTCCTTGAGCCTTGGCTGTCCCAAGAATCGCGTGGATAGCGAGCGTTTGCTGGGTTCCCTGGGCGTGCCCGTGGAGCCAGTGCGTACCATGGGCCGCGCCGAACTCGTGTTCATCAATACCTGTGCCTTCATAGAACTTGCAGTGCGTGAATCGTTGCGCGCCATATTGGACGCTGCCCAGCGCCTCAGGCGCTGTCGGCGCAGGCCCCTGCTGGCCGTGGCTGGCTGCCTTGTGGGCCGCTATGGCCAGCAGGAATTGGCACGGGAGCTGCCCGAGGTTGACCTTTGGCTGCCCACGTCCGACCTGGCACGCTGGCCCGTCCTTCTCGCTACGGCCTTGGGTTTACCCTTGCCCGTTGGCAATGCGCGTCTCCTGTCCACGGGTCCTTCGTATGCCTGGCTCAAGGTAGCCGAAGGGTGCAATCATGCCTGCGCTTTCTGCACCATCCCAAGCATTCGTGGAAGGCTGCATTCCATGCCCATGCCGACCGTGGTGCAGGAAGCCCGCAGTCTTTTGGCACAGGGCGTCCGCGAGCTGATCCTGGTGGCCCAGGATCTCACGGCCTGGGGCGCTGATCTCAATCTGAAACTGGGGCATTTGCTGGAACAGCTTGCTCCCCTGGACGGTCTGGCCTGGCTGCGTCTGCTCTACTTGTATCCCAGCGGCGTGACTGAGGAACTCTTGCGCTGCATCAAGGATTGCGGACCACCACTTTTGCCGTATCTGGACATCCCCCTGCAGCATGCGCATGGCGATGTGCTGCGGCGCATGGGGCGGCCATTCGTCGGCGATCCCCGTCGCGTCCTGGACAAGGTGCGCAGCGTCCTTGCGGACGCCGTGCTGCGCACAACCTTCATCGTGGGCTATCCCGGGGAAAGCGAGGCGCAATTCCAATACCTCTGTCGTTTTGTAGAGGAAAGCCGCTTTCAGCATGTGGGGGTCTTTGCCTTTCAGGCCGAAGAGGGTACGGTAGCCGCAAGCCTGCCGCAGCAGATACCCGACGCCGTCAAGGAGGAACGCCGTGCCATACTCATGGAACTGCAGGCCGAGATCAGTGCTGACTTGCTGGCCCAGCGTGTGGGCAGTCGTATGGAGGTTCTTGTGGATGCGTCGCATCCGGAATGGCCTGGCCTGCACTGTGGCCGTGTGTGGTTGCAAGCGCCGGAAGCGGACGGCATGACCTATGTGAGTGGGCCTGGCGTTGTGCCCGGACGTCTGGTGGAATGCGACATTGTGGAGCAAACGGCCTACGACCTGACGGCTTTGGCCTAGCTTGACGTGCAGTTATAGGTTCATGCGTTCTGATGGCGGGATGGCATGATGCCAAAGCACTATATCCCCGAAGGGGCGAACCCCTTCGGGGATATATGGGAATCGTGCTGAACACAATCCTCAACCAGGTTAGCCGCTGAGCTGCATGGCCATCTGCGGCATGCTGTTGGCCTGCGAGAGCATAGCCACGGCGGACTGAGTGAGAATTTGGTTGCGGACGAACTTGGTCATTTCCGTTGCCACGTCCACATCGGAAATTCTGGATTCTGCAGCTTGCAGGTTCTCCGCCTGTGTTGTCAGGGTGGTGATAGTGTTCTCCAGTCTGTTCTGCATGGC
>JAFTCE010000101.1 GCA_017454855.1 Desulfovibrio sp. | reverse complement strand
TGTTTCTGCCCGCCGGAGAGCTGTGCAGGATAGAGCTGCGCACGCCTGGCCAGGCCCACGCGCGCCAGTTCTTCCTGGGCGCGCGTGGTGGCCAGCTCGGCCTGCATGCCGCGCACCTTGCGCAGGGCAATAGCCACATTCGCCACGGCGGTCAAATGGTCAAAAAGGTTGAAATCTTGAAAAATCATGCCCACCTGGGCGCGAAAGGCGCACAGGGCCGCCGTGTTTGTGCGCTCAAGGCGCTGGCCTTCCAGATAAATATCGCCTGAATCAGGCGGTATGAGGCAATTGATACTCTGCAGAAGCGTACTTTTGCCCGCTCCTGACGGGCCGATGAGTACCTTCAATTCCCCTCGGTTCACCGTCAAACTGCAGTTGTCCAGGATGGTCTTGCCATCCAGCTTTTTACAAATACCTTCAACGCGCAGTACTGCTTGCTGCTCCATGAAGATTGCTCCATGAATGGACGCCCCATGAATGGGCGCTTTGTCACTGATTAGCCCATGCCCATGCTGGCCATGTCGCTGCCGGAAGAATAGCCGGGCACATGGACTTTTTGCTCAAGACGGCGCAAGAGCTTGAGAACCACCAGGGTCAAGAAGAAATAGAGTGCGCCGGCAGCGGCGTACAGGGCCAGGTGTTCGTGCGTCCGCGCCGCCGCGAAGGACGTACGGGCCATGATGTCCTGGGTGCCCAAAACAAAGCAGATGGCCGAATCCTTGAGCAGGATGGAAAATTCGTTGGCCCAGCCGGGCAGTGAGAGACGCAGGGCCTGGGGCAGAATGATGGTTCGTATGCCCTGGCCATCGCGCATGCCGAGGGCGCGCGCCGCGTTGAGCTGTCCACGGGGCAAGCTCTCTATGGCCCCACGGAAAATCTGCGACTGGTAGGCCGTGCTGGTACAGCCCAGCACGAGACAGCTGATAAAGAAGGGATTCACGGGCAGACCCAGGCTGATGAACAGGCCATAACAAAGAAAGAGGAGTACCAGTATGGGCACGCCGCGAAAAAACCAGACGTAAAGATCAACGAAACGGCGCGCCCATGTTCCGCCGTAAACCTGCATCACCGCCAGGGGTACGCCCAAGACCAGCCCCATGCCTAGGGAAAAAGCCACGTTGCCCACAGTGACCAGGCTGCCCGCCAGGATGGAGGGCAGCGCATCGTATACCACAAGGAGCGAGTGCATACGGCCTCAATCAGGGACGACAGATCGTCCCGACATTTACTTGTTCAGATATTTCTTCTGCAGCTCCTGCCAAAAGGGATCGGCCATGAGCTTCTTGTAGCCCTCGTTCACAAGCTGATGCAATTCTTTGTCTCCCTTGCGCATGGCCACGCCGAATTGGTCGGGTTGCCCATGCGTTCCAGCCTTCTTGACGGCCCGGCCCATCTTGATGGCATTGTCGGCGGGCAGCTCATCCATGAGTGCGGCTTGAATGCGGCCATTGAGCAGATCTTCCACGGCCAGGGGCGCGGAATCGTAAAAGCGCAGTTCAAAGGGATAGCCCTGTTCCAATTGTTCTTTTTTGATGGCATTGGCTTCGGAAGTGCCACGTTGCACTCCAAGCTGTATCTTGCTGTGCAAAATTTGCTCTGGCGTCAGCTTGGAGTCGGCGGAAACCACAAAGACGCGCGACACTGTCCAGTAAGGAGTGGAAAACTGCACCTTAAGGGCGCGTTCGGGCGTAATGCTCATGCCGGAATCGACCATGTCGATCTGCTTGGCCAGCAGGGCGGGCACGATGCCGTCCCAGGCCATGGGCATGTGTTTTACCTTGAAGCCCATGGTTTTGGCAATCCAGTCCAGGGATTCCACGTCAAAGCCCGTGGGCTGTCCTGTCTTTTCATCTACATAGGCAAAAGGTGGATAGTTGGGATCAATGCCGTTGACATAGGTTTTTTGCGCCAGCGCAGGGACAGCCATGAACACTGCGGCCAGAAGAAGACAGGAAAAAAATTTTTTCATCGATGAATTCCTCGCAAAAAGAGTGTTGTTTCAGCGCTTCCAGACAGGAAACGCAGACAGATTGCGATTTTTTAGCAGAAGGCAACCTTGGACGCAAGAATTTGTCAGCATATGGCAAAGATTTGCGTCCAGAAAAAACGCCGGACTTTCTACGGCTGCGCTCAAGATTGGCGACGCTTGAAGAGCTTTTCCAAAGCGCTGACGTCCCAGCGCAGGACGCATGGCCGACCGTGCGGGCAGAATTCGTGCTGCGGCGTTTCCAGCCATTGCCCCAAGAGGCCCGCAGCCTCGTCGTCGGTGAGTATTTGACCGGCCTTGATGGCACCCTTGCAGGCCATGGACGCAAACATGGCATGGAGGTCGTCCTTGCGCTCAGCCAGGGTTTCGCGCAGAAATTCCACACTTTCGGCACGGGAG
>JAFTCE010000100.1 GCA_017454855.1 Desulfovibrio sp. | reverse complement strand
GCTGGCAGAACGCCACATCAAGGGCGACCTCTACCTGCTGTCTTTGACCGAAGGCGCGTGATGGCCCTTGCTTGCTGCTGCCTCCTGATGGTCGTCGCCGTGGCCCTGCAGCGGACGGCCACGCCAGCCCCCCTACCGTGCCGTCCACTGTTTGCGGATATCGCCGCCTGCCTTGTGTCCGGCTGGATTTTTGCCCTGACCTTCTGTCTGAGCGGACGCCCGCTGTTGGCCCTGGCCTTGGCAACAGCCCTGCTCCTGGGCCTGCGTGCTGTCAACGCCGCCAAGATGCGCGCCCTGCGCGGCGAACCCTTGGTCATCACGGATCTGGCCTTGGCCTGGCAGGTACTCCGTTTCCCCCAGCTCTATGTGCCTTTTTTGCCCAGGAGCCTGTTTTGGGGGGGCGTGGTCGGCGCTGTTCTGCTCACGAGTTTGTGTCTGGCCACGGAAGGCATACGCGTCTTGCCCGTCTGGTGGCTTGCGGCCATGACGCCATTGCTTGTCTATGGTCTGCTGCGCTCTCCTTTCGGGGACGGCCTGGCCAAAAGTCTGCTGGCTGTCCTTCCCGTGGACTTTGCCCCGTCTGCGGATGCGCAGCGCTACGGCCCATTGGGGGCGGCCCTGCTCCATGCCGTCTGGCATCTGGCCGGTCGCTGCGGCCAGGGGGTGCGCCAAGGCATTGAGCGGCCCGCTGTGTCGCCGCCTTGGCCCGCGTCCGTGCTGCGTTCGGATACCATCTGCCGCTGTGGCAGACATTTGCCCCATATTTTCCTGGTGCAGGCGGAATCGTTTTGCGATCCGCGACCGTTCTCGTCAGCCGTGCCCCAGGATGTACTCGCGACATGGGATGAACTCTGCGCCCAGGGCATGAGCGGAAGCCTGGGCATCAGCGCTTTTGGCGCCTACACCATGCGCACGGAATACGCCATCCTCAGCGGACAGCCAGCCAGCACCCTGGGCAGCGATGCCTTCCATCCCTACCTGGGCGCAGCGCGCTATCCCACGTGGTCCCTGGTCTGGCATTTGCGCTCTTTGGGCTATCGTACCGTCTGCATCCATCCCTTTTATCGTGAATTTTTTTACCGCCACAAGGCCATTCCCCATCTGGGCTTTGAGAAATTCCTTAGCCTGGAAAATTTCCCCAACAAGGAAACCTGTGGACCCTATGTCAGCGACGCCTGCGTGGCCCGCGCCATGCTGGACTTGTTGGACGCGTCCGAGGCCACAGAACCCGTATTCTGCTTTGCCATTAGCATGGAAAACCACGGCCCCTGGCTGCCAGGACGTTTGCAAAAGGCCCAAACTTCTGCCCGGTCTGAGTCGCCATTTGGGGCGCATTCCCTTTTGACTTCAGCCCAAAGCGCAGCGCCGGAGGCAGAACTTAAGACAGCATATGCCATCCCCGGTTTGGATCCGGCAACTTGCCGCTATCTTGTTCATCTGCGCCATGCAGACGCCATGCTTGGCATGCTGCGCGATGGCCTGCGACAGGCAGGACGTCCTGCCGTTCTTGGCTGGTATGGCGATCACCTGCCCAATTTGCCCGCCTTAGTGCCACAGGGAGCAAGGGCCACGCCCTATGTGCTGTGGAGAACAGACACCATGAAAGCCAGGCGCAGAGATATGTTGCCGGAAGAATTGGGCGGCTATCTTCTTTCGCCTCTGTGACGATCAGGATATTCTCCGCTTGTGCCCAGAGGAGAAGCGCACAAAAAAGGGGCTTGAACAGGCTTGAACAGCCAAACGTCCATAGTCCGAAAAGGCAATGTCCATGTCGCGGCGTGAACATGTCTGCGCGTTAGAGCGTTTTGACTTTTATTTTTGCAAAAATATTCTAGAGGCTGCTGTACGTCCTGCGGCTATGTGCAGAGTTAGCGTCAAAATGCGCTAGTTCTGTAAGAGCCGGGCATAGAGCTGCTCCAGCACGGGCATGACAATGTCTGGAGCAAAGGTTTGGGCCACATGCGTGCGCGCTCGCCGTCCGGCCTGGGCTGCAAATTCTGGATGGGAAAGGATGTGGCCCACATAGCGCACGAGAACCTGTTCTTCGCGTTCGTCAACCACAAAGCCGGTTTGGCCATGCACGACAATATCGGCAACGCCGCCGCAAAGGGTGCTGACCACTGGCACCTGGCAGGCCTGGGCTTCCAGAACCACATTGGGCAGCCCCTCCACATGGGCAGTATGTAAAAAAACATCGCAGAGGGCAAGGAAGGCCGACACATCCTTGATGGTTCCAGGGAAGAGGACGCGGTCGGCAAAGGGGGACTGAGCAATGCTCTGTTTGAGTGCATGCCTCTCTGGCCCGCCTCCGCCGACAACGGCATAGAGTCCGGGATGTGCGGCGCAGGCGCGCAGGGCCGTACAGACCCACAGCTCCGGGTCTTTGATGGAAAGAAAGCGGAACAGTCCGCCGAGGACACGGGCATGGTTCGGTAGGCCCAGTCTGCGCCGCAGCAGGGCCGTGCGCGAGGCATCCGGCCTGGGCCATTGCGCAAGGTCAAAGACGTTGGGCGTATGCGTTATTGTGCCGGACGGCAAGTCGAGCCAGGCTTCATAGTCGCGGCAGCCAGCGCGGCTGTTGTTTGTCAAGTATATGCCCGGCAGGCGTAGCAGATGGGAAAGAAGAACATGGGCCAAGGTTGCGTTTACACCTTCAAAGCCATAGGGGCTGCGCCGCGCCGGCGAAAGACTGCGGCATGCCAGGACAATGCGCGGCACGCCAGCGATGACGGCCGCCAGCAGGGCTGCGATATTGTCCCCATTCCAGATCTGCAGGAGGCGCGGGCGTAGATGCGCAAACCAGAGTGCAAGGCAGGCAATGGTGTCGCGCAGTTCAGGAGAACACCCCTGCAAGATTCCGCTGACCATAGCGCGAAGTGCGCCAAGACGGGTCAGGTCAACCTGATCCAGGGAAAATGCCTGCACCGCGCTGCAGTACGTGCGCGTCTGCGGCAGAAAGAAGGCATTCCCATAGCGCGGCTCGAGATTGTAGCAGAGCAGGCGCACGGGCCGTCCCTTGGTCTGGAAATACTGCGCTCCGGCGACAATTTGGCGTTCCACGCCGCCACAGGGCAAACCATGGTTCCACCACGAGAGCGGGCCGTCAAAATGTCCGGCCTGGCACAAAGGTGCGCCAGGGATGTATGTGCTGCGTAGGTCTGGCATACTTGTGACAAGTCTCGTACGTTCTTTATAAAAACTGGATGCCTGGCCCGCTTGTGCCGACACCTTCAGGCCACTTCAGCTGTGCCCAGGCAAAAGCCGTTGCGACCCTGTTCCTTGACGCGGTACAGGGCCTTGTCCGCCGTCTGGAAGAGAACGGCGTAGTCCTTCCCATGCCGTGGAGCAATGGCGATGCCAATGCTGGCCGTGATGCCTGCCGGTTGACCGTCAATACACAGGTCGCGTGCGGCTTGCAGGATGGCCCGGGCCTTTGTCCTAATGACGTCGTCGCTCAGTCCGCCCGCGAGCATGACCACGAACTCGTCGCCGCCAAAGCGGCCCACGCAGTCCTCATTGCGGCAGAGGAGCTTGAGACGCTGCGCAAATGTCTCCAGAATGCGATCGCCAAACTGATGCCCAAAGGTGTCGTTGGCCTCTTTGAAGTGGTCGAGGTCAATGATGTAGAGCGCGGCCTGCATGCCTTCTGCCAGTCCGGCGCAGAGTTTCGTACACAGGCGCACGGCTGTGGCCTTGTTATAGACTCGGGTCAGCTGGTCAATTTCCGATTCCGTCCGGTAGGCGTCCCTGGAGGAGCGCAAACGCTCCATGATGCGCAGTGAAAGACTCAGAGCGGCATTGCGCTCTTGCAGTTCCGCGTTCTGGCGTTCTTTGTCGAGCGTGGCTTCGTCCAGGTCTTCCATAGTCTTCTTGAGACTGTCCGTCATGTCATTGAAGCATGCGGTCAGATGTTCAATTTCGTCATTGGTGTGCAGGTGGATTTTTTTGTTCAGGTTGCCCGCAGTGATGTCGCGCACCCCCTCTGTCAGCACGTGAATGGGCTGCACAAAACGGTCGGACACCCGCCTGCCCACCAGCCAAACAATGCCCACCAGGGCCAGCAGCATGGCCAGCATGACCGACAGGGTGGCGGCCATATGGTTGTTGAGTTCCTGGACGTTTTCTTGTGTCAAGCGCTGGATGGTATCCTTATTTCTGACGATGGGATCCATGATTTCATCCGTCGGTATGGCTGCGGCAAAGCTCCAACCGGTCTCAGCGATGGGTGCCCAGGCCACATGATATTCTTTCCCGGCGAGGTCTATTTCCGCAAGGCCCCGAGCGCCGCGCAGCATGCGCTTGGCCGTGTCGGCAAGGGCAGCGTTCTCCGATTGGCGCAGGTCGGCGTGCAGGTTCACGGACAATATCCCTGGCGTCTTGGCAGCGTCCTTGTGGGTGGACAGGATCACGCGTCCACCCTCGTCAAGCACAAAGCAGAAGCCGTTGCTGTGCAGATTGATCTCGTCCACAAGCTTGGCGAGGGATGTCAGCGTGGTCTGCAAGCAGGCCACGCCCAAGAGTTCGTCCCTGGCGTCATAGTACGGCATGGCACAGAAAATGCCCAGTTCCTTGCTGAACAGAAATTCTCTGACCGGCGTAAAGATAGGGCCGCGCTTTTGCACGGCCAGCCGATACCAGTCGCTGGCCAAGGCGTCGTAATGCACGTCGGGCGGCGCGTACTCTGCCGCAGTAGTAGTGGTATTATTGTCCACAGAAAAGGTGTAATTGTCTCGCGAAGTCACGAAGAGCGAGTCGATGAGCGGATCGCACTGCACCAGTCCCAGGAGCGTGTCCCGGATATGGGCGGCAATGCCCATCTCGCGGCGCAGCGCCTGCACGTTGACGTTGGGAGCGTACTGAACATAGAAGGTGTATTGTCCAGCCCCCTTAGCCGGGGGCGGTGCAACGCTGCGCGGTCTGTAGTCGTCCGGGTGGGCCTGAATGTGCTGCATGGCCGCAGCAGCCGTACGCACGGTTTTTTCCATGTCGCGCAGGCGGTAGTTGATGTCGTCGGCCCTGTCGGCAGCGATATCCACGAGTTCCCGTTGTTTTTCATCTACCAAGAGGATGGAGCTGTTTTGCTGCGACTGCTGTCCAATTTCCTTGCCGTATTGCACGGCCATGTCACGGGTCACAAACATGCTGTAGACCATGATGGCGCTCAAGGCGGTCAAGGTGGCCAAGCCCGTCGAAAGGACAAGCAGTTTCATCTTGGCTTGGAGTTTCATCAAAACGAACCTTTGTACTTTTCAACCCTAGGAGCCGTAGGAGAACCTCAAGCCCAGGACGACGCGCCTGCATAGGGGCCAAGTTCTCCCTGCCACAGGGCACGGGCAAACGCTGCGGCGCGCTGCTCACTGTAATAGCGTGTGCCCTTGCTGACAAAGCCCACATGCCCGCCGTGTTGGGGTGTTTCCAGGTAGAGCCGGGCATTGTCCTGAGCCTGAATCCAAGGATAGCAGGAGGGCGCGCAAAAGGGATCGTCCGCCGCCAAGAGCAACAAGGTGGGCACGGCAAGGGCCGCCAACACGGGCAGGGCGGAGTTTCGCGTCCAATAGTCCTGGGCCGAGGCAAAGCCGAACAAGGGCGCAGTAAAGCGACCGTCAAATTCGGCGAAGGTGCGCATGTCCTCCAGGCCCTGCAGTGAGGGGACGTGGGCAAAGCGCGCGGCCTTTTCCCGAACTTTGCGGCGCAAGGTGCGCAGGAAATACCACATGTACAGACGACAGGACGGCCCGTCCAGGATGGAGGCCGCAGCGGGGAGGTCGCAGGGGACGGAAATGGCCACGGCGCCGCGTACCAGAGGAGAAGCTCGTCCGCTGCCCAGGTAGCGCAAAACCTGATTGCCGCCCATGCTGAAGCCCACGAGCAAGAGCGGCCTGTCCCACTGCTCGGCAAAACGTATCACGCAGGCCAGGTCTTCAATTTCTCCCATATGGTACAGACGGGGTGTGCGGTTGGGTGTGCCGGAGCAGGAACGCATGTTCCAGGCCAAGACTTCCAGCCCCAGCTCCCGCAGGGCAGCCGCCATGCCCAGAACGTACTTGCGGCGGCTGTTGCCCTCGAGACCGTGGGTAATGACGGCCAGTCCGCGACCCTGGCCCTGGGGCAGCTCGTGGCCGTCGGAATCCAGGGCCGGATGCAGATCCACGTCGAGAAAATCCCCATCCGGCGTGTCCAGGCGGATGCGGCGCAGGCGTGAAGAATGGCCCGGCTTGGGACGGAAGAGTACTGGCCACAGGGTGTTGACATGGCCATTGCGCATAGGCCACGGCGCAGTATATGGGGAACTCAGGACAGGCATAGCCGAGGCATCCTTTTCCGTATTTTTTCCTGCAAACGTGTCCAGACTACCAACAGGAGGAAGAAAGTTCAAGCGCACGCACAGGTACGCTGCGAGAGAAGTGCGCCATATATTTTCTTCTGGCCTTCGCTGCAGCCTTCCTGTTGCGAGACCGGGCGCGCATTGGCGAGAACCTCGCAAAGGATCGGCATGTTGGCCCAAGCGTCTGCCTGTTGCATGGCCAGTCACTTGCGGGCATACTGCGAAAAACTTTGGCCCAAGGAGGGCGCTATGCAAAAGAAAGACAAAATTGTGATCGGCGTGTGCGCTGTGGTCGGCATTTCCTTGTTGCTCCCGCCAGTGCTGAAGGGCTTTATCCGTCTGACCTCAGACATGCCCCTGGTCATGAGCTTCCTCAAGTTCGCCCTGCTGGCCACGTTCGGGGAATGCCTTGCCCTGCGCATCACCACAGGAGACTACAACCGCCCGGGCTTCGGCATCTTACCCAAGGCCATTGTTTGGGGCTTTTTGGGTATGCTCATCAGCGTGGCCTTTACCATATTTGGGGCAGGCGTCCCCCGGCTGCTGAACGTTCTTGGCATCCTTGGGCCGGACGCATCCAGTTTTGACAGCCGCTTTTTCACGGCTTTGGGCATTAGCGTGCTGCTCAACTCCTTATTTGCCCCCCTGCTCATGGTCACGCACAAGCTGTCTGACCTGCACATTGCCGCAAGGAGGGGCAGTCTGGGCGCCCTCTTGGTCAAGCCGGACATGGCCGAACTCTTGGCCGCTGTGGATTGGAAGGTCATGTGGGGCTTTGTCCTCAAGAAGACCATTCCCTTGTTCTGGATTCCCGCGCACACAATCACCTTTCTCCTGCCTGGACATTTCCGGGTACTCTTTGCGGCCCTGCTGGGCGTGGCCCTGGGCGTGATCCTGGCCTTTGCCAACCTGCGTTCGCACAAGGCCTAAAGCCTCAACGTGGGATATCGCGCACAAGGGGCTGCCGCTTGGGCAATGAGCGGTTGACCGGCAGGCCCTTGTGCGCCTATAAGGAAGGCATGTCGCAACCAAATTTTTGTGAACTTGACGTTCTTGATCTGGTGCCCTTTGGACAAAGCGGGAAAGAAAGCCGTTTTTTCGCTTTGCGTCTCACGCGTCCTGACTGGCACATCTGGCAGCCCGGACAGTTCGTGATGCTGCGTCCGGACAATTTCGGTCTGGATCTTCCTTGGGCCAGGCCCTTTGGCATCTGCCACATGACAGCCAGGCACATGATCTGTTTCTTTCAAGTGCGCGGACGGGGCACGCAACGCATGTCTCGCCTGCGCGCTGGCGACAGAGTGCGCGCATGGGGTCCCCTGGGCCAGGGCTTCGTCATGGAGCCGGACAGTCCGACGCTGCTCCTGGCCGGCGGCATGGGCATCGTCCCCTTTGTGGGCTATGTGAACCTGCATCCCAAGCCGTGGAACGTGTCCATGCTCTTTGGCCACCGTGAACACATCAGCTGCTACCCGGTGGACAGCATCAACGAGCATGTGCCGGTGGACAGCCTGCGCGAGCAGCAGAGCGGTGATCTGGACAATTTTATCTATACGATTCAGGAACGCATGCGCGACCTGGCCGAGCAGCAAGGACTGGTTTTGGCCTGCGGCCCCACGCCCTTCATGCGTACCGTGCAGACCTTTGCCGCCGAATTGGGGGTGCGCTGCCAGCTTTCGCTGGAAAATCGCATGGCCTGCGGCGTGGGCGCCTGCCTTGGCTGCGTTGCCCGCACGAGCAGTTCCTGGCCTGACCCGCACAAGCGCGACAGCCCCGTGCAGGTCTGCACGCACGGCCCTGTGTTTTGGGCCGATCACGTCGTACTCTAGGCACGTCCTTTTTTGTCCAGGAGACATGGAGCATGGATCTTTCCCTCACCCTCAAGGGGCAGGTATGCGATCTGCACCTCAAAAACCCCGTCCTCACGGCCTCGGGCACCTTTGGCTACGGTCTGGAGTTTTCCACCTTTGGCGATCTTGCCACCTTGGGCGGGCTGGTGGTCAAGGGGCTTTCCCTCAAGCCACGACAGGGCAATGCCGTGCCGCGCATTGTGGAGACTACGGCGGGTATGCTCAATGCCGTGGGCCTGCAGAATGACGGCGTGGAGGTCTTCTGCACGGAAAAGCTGCCGAGGCTGCCCTGGCGCGACACGGCGATCATTGCCAATATCTATGCGGCTAGCGTGGAGGAATTTGCCGCCTTGGCCGCTCGTTTGGACGGCGAGGAGGGCGTGGCCGCCTTGGAGGTCAATGTCTCCTGCCCCAATGTCAAGGCAGGCGGGGCGCTTTTCGGGCAGGATGCCCATTTGGCCGCCGCTGTGACCTCTGCCGTGCGCGCTGCCGCCCCGCACAAGCACATCATGGTCAAGCTCTCGCCCAATGTCACCGATATTGCCCTCATAGCCCGCAGCGTGGAAGATGCCGGCGCGGACAGCATTTCCTGCATCAATACCTTGCTCGGCATGGCGGTGAACCTTTCCACGCGCAGACCGGCCCTGGCCAACGTGGTGGGTGGTCTCTCAGGTCCAGCCATCAAGCCCGTGGCCCTGCGCTGCGTGTGGCAGGTGGCCCAGGCCGTCTCCGTGCCCGTCGTGGGCCTGGGCGGCATCCTTTCGGCTGAAGACGCCCTGGAATTTCTTCTGGTAGGGGCCAGTGCCGTGCAGGTGGGCACGGGCAATTTCCTTCGACCGGACTGCGCCTTTGCTCTCGCTGCTGAACTGCCCGCTGCCTGTGAACGCTTGGGCATTACGGACGTGACTGCCTTCAGGGGCAGTCTGCAATGGGATACTGCGTGTTGAGCGCCGCCATGCCGCCAAGAGTCATCCCGGTGCGCAGTTCCGTGGACTTCAACGCCTTTGTCGATCTGCCCTTTGAACTCCATGCCGCAAGCCCCCAGTGGACGCCGGATCTGCGTTCCGAAACCGTCAGTCTGCTCACGCCAGGCGAGCATCCCTTCTGGGCCTGCGCACGACGTGAACTCTTTCTTGCCCTGCGTCAGGGGCGTCCCGTGGGGCGCATCGCCGCCATTGTGGACGACAAGTACAATGCCTATGCCGGCTTGGCCTGCGGTGCCTTTGGGTTCTTTGAATGCGAAGACGACCGCGAGACGGCCCATGCCCTGCTGGACGCGGCCCGTGACTGGCTGCGCGGCCAAGGCATGACGTTCATGCGCGGGCCGCTCAACCCTTCCACCAATTATACTTGCGGCCTTTTGGTGCAGGGTTTTCACCTGCCACCAACCATCATGATGCCTTGGAATCCGACCTGGTATCCGGAATTGCTCGAAAGCTGGCATCTGCGCAAGGAACAGGATTTGCTCGCCTACTGCATACGGCGCGAGGAATTCACGCCGCCAGAGCAGTTGAGTGCTGAGGTGGCCCGACTCAAGGCCGAGGCGCGCTTTAGCTGCCGCGTGTCCGGCAAGGACACCTTGGCCGAGGATATTGCCATCATGCTGGATTTGTACCGCGACTCCTGGGCCGAGAACTGGGGGTTTGCGCCCCTTTCCCCTGGAGAAGCCGAACGCCTGGTTCGGGAGCTTTCCGCTGTGATGGATCCGGAGTTCTTCGTACTCTTCTTTCATGGCCGCGAACCCGCAGCGGGCATGGTGGCCCTGCCTGATATGGCGCCCCTGCTGCGAAAGCTCAAGGGACGCCTGGGTCCGACAGCCCTTTGGCATTGGTGGCGCACTCGGGCGCAAACGCGCGCCGGCTATCGCATCATATTGTTTGGCATTCGCCAGGAATACCGTTTGCTGGGCCTGCCCCTGCTCTTGCTGGATTATCTCCTGGAAAAGGCCCGCGAGCATCCGCGCTTTCAATGGGTGGAAGGATCCTGGGTGTTGGAGGACAATGTGGCCGTGGACGAACTTATCGAAGATTTTTGCGGTCGGCTGACCAAACGCTACCGCATCTACCGCCGGGATCTGGAATCATGACGAGTGCCTCGGTTCTTTCTGGACGCCATGTGCTGCTTACGGGCGGCACTGGCTTCGTGGGGCGCCATGTCTTGCCCGTGCTGCTGGCAGCCGGGGCACGCGTCACCTGCCTGGTACGCGCCACCTCACGCACGGCGCATCTGCCCACGGCAGTGAACCTGGTTGAGGCCGATCTGCGTACGGGACAGGGACTGGCCGCTGCCGTGGAGGGCAAGGACATCGTCATCCATATGGCGGCGCTGCTCTTTGGCCTGGGCTGGCAGGACTATCTTGCCGCCAATGTCCTGGCCGCAGAACATCTGGCCCGAGCGCTTGCCCAGAAGCGCGCCCGTTGCCTGCTCATGTCCAGTTTGGCGGCCACAGGACCCTGCGGTCAGGCTCCGGGCGTGGGTGATGACGCCGTGCCCGCACCCGTTTCGGCCTATGGCTGGTCCAAGCTGCTCGCCGAGCAGACCCTGGCAGCCGCCCTGGGTGAACGCCTTGTGGTTTTGCGACCGCCCATTATCTATGGCTCCGGTGATAAAGGACTCTTGCCCATGTTTCGTGGGGTGGCGCGCGGTCTTGCCGTCAGTCCTGGTCTCGGGCGAGAATTCCCCGTGAGCGCCGTGCATGCGGACGACATGGCCAGGGCCGTCCTCTGCGCCTGCCGTCCCCAAGCGCATGGCGTGTACCATTGCAACGACGGTCAGGTATACACCATGTCGCATCTGTGTCGGGCCATGTCCCGGGCCGTGGCCCAGGCTCTGGGCCGACCGTTGCGTCCGCTGCATTGCCTGCACATGCCCCTGCCGGTTTTGGCCTTTACGGCTGGCCTTTCTTCGGCCCTGGGCAAGCTGATCCATGCTTGTGGCCGTCAGCTGACCGGTCGCGGCCTACATCGTGCGCCGGAATGGAATCTGGACAAGTATCGCGAAGCGCGACAAGCAGGCTGGCTGAGCGATGGCAGTCGCATGTGCGCCGAACTGGGCTTTGAGCCTCAGGTCGGGCTGGACGCGGGTATGCTGGAAGCGGCCCAAGGCTATGTGCGCGAGGGATGGCTGTGAAAATCACCATACAGGAACTGTCCAAGGCATTTGGCGGGCGGGATATCTTCAATAATTTTTCTCTGGATGTGGACTCCGGTGTGCGCCTGTGCGTCTGCGGTCCCAATGGCAGCGGCAAATCCACGCTTTTGCGTCTGCTGGCCGACGTGGAACATCCCGACGCCGGACGGGTCATCCTGCCGCGTGGTTGTCGTCTGGGCTATGTGGAACAGGAATTTGCCGACCAAGCCCTGGACACGCCCTTGATCACCTATGTCCTGGACGTATTGCACGACTGGAACGACTTTTGGGCACAATGGGAAGAGGCATCGGCCAAGGAAGATAGGCGTCAGCTCAGCGCACTCATGCAGCGTCAGAGCGAATTGGAAACCCTCTACGGCTACAATCCGGAACAGCGCGCCAAGGCCGTCCTCTCGGGGCTGGGCTTTAGCGAGCGCAAATGGGGCAGCCCCCTGCGCCAGCTTTCGGGAGGCTGGCGTGAACGTGCCAAGCTGGCCCGGGTCCTCACGGCCGGAGCTGACGTCCTCTTGCTGGACGAACCCACGAACCACCTGGACATGGAAGCCGTGGAATGGCTGGAAACATTTCTTTTGAACTTCAAGGGCGCCTTGGTCTTTGTGGCCCACGATCGCATGTTCATGGATCATGTGGGCACACATGTCCTCTATTTGGGCCTTTCGCGTCCGGTGTTTCGCAAGGCCACCTACACGCAGTTCCTGAGTTTGCAAGAGGAATACAACCAGCAGCGTGAGCGCGAGGCCCGTGCCCTGCGTGAGGAATTGGATCGGAAAATGGCCTTTGTGGAGCGCTTTCGAGCCAAGGCCACCAAGGCTAGACAGGCCGGTTCGCGGCAAAAGATGGCCAAAAAGCTGGAAAAGGAGCTGGAAGACTACCGACCGGAGCCAAGACGCAGGGAACTGCACTTTACCTGGCCTGAGGCGCCGCATTCAGAAAAAATCATGCTTGCCGCCGCTGATTTGGCCTTCAGCTTTCCCGACGGCAAGACCATGTGGCCCGCGCTGACCTTTACCCTGTACCGGGGACAACGCGTCGCCCTGGTGGGTCACAACGGCAGCGGCAAATCCACACTGCTCAAGCTGCTGGCTGGGACTCTGGAACGCACGGGCGGCAGCTTGGCAGCGGCGTCCCAAATGCGCATGGGCTACTACACCCAGCACCAGATGGAGACACTGCGCGCAGACACCACGGTACTCGGAGAAATACGTCGTCTGTCTGACCCGCGTACCACGGAAGAGGAACTCATGAGCGTTCTGGGACTCTTCTTGCTGGGACAAGCGTATTTCGACAGGCAGGTACATACGCTTTCCGGCGGTGAAAAAAGTCGGCTCGTCTTGGCCTCCCTCTTTCTCAAGCGCTGTAATTTCCTCGTCTTGGACGAACCAACCAACCATCTGGATTTGGAAAGCCGCGAAGCATTGGCTTGTGCCCTGCAAAAATTCAGCGGCACCCTGCTCATGGTGGCTCACGACCGTTGGCTCCTCGCGCAGGTGGGAGCGGAAGTCTGGGAGCTGAACGCCCAGGGTTTGCATGTGTACACTGGCTTTGCCGCTTTTGACGCCCAGCGTCACGCCGCTGCCCAGGCTGCGGGCACGAACCCCAGACCTTTGGAGGCCTCTCCTGTCGTGAACCAATCGCATTCTCGGGAGGAGCAAAAAAGGCTCAAGCGCGAGGAAGCCGAAAAACGCAATGCCCTGCACAAGGCCCTCAAGCCCCTACAGACGCGCTATGCTACGCTGGAAACGGAATTGGGTGAGGTCATGGACGCGCAGGCCCGGATAGAGACGGCCCTTGCAGACCCCGAGGTCTATGCCGATTACGCACGTTCCACAGCCCTCTTGGGCGACTTTGAGACCTGCAAACGGCGCAGTGAGGAGCTTTTGGAGGAAATGGCAAAGCTGGAAGGGGACATGGATGCCCTGCGCAGCACGGTCGACAATGCGCGTTGAGCGGGGGACACTGTGAAGCATGTGCAGGTGGCGGCGGGCATTGTCTGGCGCAAGAACCGCTTTCTGGCCGGGCAACGTCGGGCAGGGTCTCCCTTGGAAGGCTACTGGGAATTTCCCGGCGGCAAGCTGGAGGTCGGTGAAACACCCCTGGAAGCCCTGCGTCGGGAACTGGCCGAAGAATTGGGCATTGGACTCTGCACAGCGCGATTCTGGACGCGGCTCGATCACGACTACCCAGCCAACGCGCTCACGGTGACGCTGCATGTTTTTCATGTCACGGCATTCACGGGCGAACCTTGCGCCAGGGAAGGCCAGCATGTGCGCTGGGTCACGCCCCTGGAAGCCCTGGAGCTGAATTTTTTGCCAGCGGATGCCGCTCTCTTGCAAAGCCTGGCACAAGACCGTCCTGACTACGGAGGATAACAGTGGAAGACCATATTCGTTTTGACGCGCGAGAACGAACCCTGTTTTTACTCGATCAGCGCCTCTTGCCGGAACAGGAACACTATGTGGCCTGTCGCAGTGTGGAAGACGTGATCCGGGCCATGCAGGGCATGGTTGTGCGCGGCGCGCCTGCCATTGGCGTGACCGCTGCCTGGGGCTGCGTTCTGGCCCTGGATGCGGTCGACGGGCCGGACTGGCAGGAGCTTTTGGGCCAGAAGCTGTCCCTGCTGGCCAAGGCCAGGCCCACGGCAGTCAACCTGCGCTGGGCCGTGGAGCGCATGCAGCGCTGCCTGCAACGCACCCTGGACAGCGCAGGTTTGGAGCGCGAGGCCGTTTTGCCTGCCTGGGAGGCCGAGGCCTGGCGCATACAACGTGAAGACGTGGAGATTTGTCAGGCCATTGGCCGCCACGGCGGTGAACTGCTCCAGGACGGCGACACGGTGCTGACCCACTGTAATGCTGGCGCCTTGGCCACTGCCGGCTATGGCACAGCCTTGGGCGTGGTGCGTGGCGCCGTGGCGGCGGGCAAACGCATTGCCGTCATTGCCGATGAAACGCGCCCCCTGTTCCAGGGTGCGCGCTTGACAGCCTGGGAACTCCAGCGCGACGGCATCCCCGTCACCGTGGCCTGTGACAATGCCTGCGCCCTGCTCATGGGCAAAGGACTTGTGCAGTGCGTCGTGACAGGGGCAGACCGTATTGCCGCCAATGGGGACACGGCCAATAAGATCGGTACCTGCGCGGTGGCCATACTGGCTCGGCATTTTGGTATTCCATTCTATGTGGCTGCACCGCTTTCCACCATTGACACAGACATGGTCGATGGCAGCGCCATACCCCTGGAGCAACGTCCCGAGCAGGAGGTGACCCATGTGGGTACGGCGCGCATCTGCCCTGTCGGCGTACCCGCGTACAACTTTGCCTTTGACGTGACCCCGGCGGCATATATCCAGGGCATTGTGACGGAAGTGGGCGTGCTGCGGCCACCGTACACGGAGTCCATCCGCAGGGCCTTCGATCGGGGATGATGGTGGTGCAATCCGACCTCATCCGCCCATTGTGTCCGCTCCCAGCGGCGCAGAGGCAGCACCGGCTCCCCTGTCGGTCAAGCACCCCCCTGAAGGGTGAGGTTTCAAAGCACGAAGGAATGTTTGATGAAGGAATGCCTGCTCTGCGTGGGTTCTGACCGCTCTCGGCCCACGGCCCCGAGCTATGGTCCTGACGCCAGACCTGACAATGCCGAAAGGATTGTGGTGCGCTGGGACGGCTGGAATGCCGCTGCCGGGGAACTCTGCCTGGAAGAACGCTTGCGCCAAGACCTGACGGCCATACGTGCTGAGCAGGCCACGTGGGCCTATGAGCTGGGACATTTGCGCGTGGCCGGGCGCGAGGTGCAGCAATGGCTGCAATGCGGCACGAGCCTGTCCATGTGGTGGTGTTCGCTGCTCTACGAACGGCATCCCAAGATGGTTCCTGGCCTGTATGAGGTCTACAAGCTGCGTGCGTTGGAACGTTTGCTGGATGCCGAGGGCTGTTCCGTTCTGCGTGTGTCTGGCGGCGACGCCCGTCTGCGTACGGCCCTCTTGCGTTGGTGTACCGCAAGCCACCGCGTCTTTGTGGAAGAAGATGCGCCCCGGCCCAGGCCACACGGCCAAAACCTCTTGCGACGATGCTACGCCCGCCTGCCAGCACCCCTGCGGGCGCTGTTGCGCTTTGTGCATTGGCTTTGGACCGTGCGACGCCGCCTGCGTCCGCTGCGTCCTGGGCGCGATCTGCCGGAAACCGAAGGCCCTGCGGCCACAATCGTGACCTATTTCCCCAACATTGACATGGCGGCAGCGCAAGAAGGCCGTTTTCGTTCGCGTTACTGGGAGACGCTCCACGATGCCCTGGCCCGCAGTGCCCGGCGGGTGGGCGGGCAATTCGTGCGCTGGGTATTCATCCGTTTCCCCTCGCCGCAAGGCAGTCTCGCCCGCTGCGTGGAGCTGCGCGATCGTTTTCGCGCTGCGCACATGGACGGCGCCAGCTTTCACTATTTGGAGGAATTTCTGACCTTGGGCGACGTGCTGGCCGCTGGCCTGCGCTATCTTCGTCTGTCCTTGGCCTCGTGGAAGCTGGAACGCGTTGTGCGGCCTGCGTTTCGACTGGCCGGATCACGGCTCAATTTTTGGAACGAGCTGGGTGCCTGTTGGGCGGAATCCTTCCGTGGCTGGCGTTGTCTCGAACGTTGTCTGCAACAAAAGGCTTTTGAGCGCTATGCCCACCTGGCCGGTCCGCAACGCTGGACGCTTTTCCCCCTGGAAAATTGCCCCTGGGAGCGCATGCTGACCTGGGCCATGCATGTGAAAGGCAAGGGGCTCGTTGTGGGGGCGCAACATTCCTGTATCCGTCCCACAGACTTGCGGTACTTTGACGATCCCCGCACCTATGTTGGTGAGGAAGCCCTGTTCCAGCCAGACCGCATTTGTGGCAATGGGCAGTCGGCCTGTGCGCAGTGGCTGGAAGCTGGTGTGCCGCAAGAGCGTGTAGTCTGCGTGGAGGCTTTGCGCTATCTGTATCTGGCCTCTGCTGCACAACCCGCACGCCCTGTCTCGTCGACAACACGTCGGCTGCTCGTGGTCACGAGCTTTTTTCGCGATGAAACAGCCGCGCATCTGGAGCTTCTGGCCAAGGCCCTGCAGGCGGGACTGCTGCAGGATTGGGAAGTACGCGTCAAACCTCATCCATATCTGCCCGTGCAGCACAGCTTGGCCGCACTCTTGGGCAAGCGCGCTGCCGAACTGAGCCTGGTCGAGGGAAGCATTGCCGACGAACTGAAGCCTGGAGTTCTGGTCTGGGCCGCCAATTCGACCACGGTGGCCTTGGAAGCCGCCGTTAAGGGATTGCCAGTCATGGTCATGCTGCCAGTAGGGGATTTTGATCTCTGTCCCATTCAGGATGTGCCTGGTCTGCCGCGCATTGGCACCGTGGAGGACGTGGCACGGGTCTTGGCACGACCAGAACCCGTCTCCATGCCGCCGGACTGGCTGGAACTAGACCCATCCCTGCGCCGCTGGAAAGAACTTCTCGAGCTGTACTAGGGCGTTTTGACGTTTTTTTTGCAAAAATATTCTAGAGGCTGCTGTACGTCCTGCGGCTATGTGCAGAGTTAACGTCAAAATGCTCTAGGGCTTCCCACGCAGAGAGTGAGCGAATGATCCAAATGATCCAAAACCTCTCCACAGAGCGACCGAATTCGCTTCTGTCAAGCGCTGGGCAGAGCCCACGTTCGGTACAGCCAAGAAGGAGAAGGCGAGAGCGCAGTGCAGAGGTGGAGTTTCTGGTGCGTCCGGAGGGATTCGAACCCGCGGCACATGGCTTAGAAGGCCATTGCTCTATCCAACTGAGCTACGGACGCACTGTTTTGTGACTAGACGCAAGGTCGTGTCTTGTCAAGGGGAATGGGCTTTCTGGCGCGTCCGGAGGGATTCGAACCCCCGACACATGGCTTCGAAGGCCAATGCTCTATCCAACTGAGCTACGGACGCCCGGCACTATGACTAGACGCAACGTCGTGTCTTGTCAAGGGGAGCGAGCAAGATGCGCAAGGAAAGCCCTTGATTAGGCATCTGCCTTGGGACGCATGTCCTCTTTTTTTTGCAATCCCAGCCGCGCCACCACTGCCTGTGCCCCCAGGCGGGCAAATTCGGCCACATCCTTGCCCTGGCGCGCACTTTCGGGCAGCAAGAGTTCTGGCTTGTTGGCCAGGCTTTTATCTGGCTTCACCTGGTATTCCGGTGGAAAGGCGTCGTTGAAATACATGTCCTGAAAACCGGCAAACTTGAGGGCATGGGCTGTGGAATCCAATACGGCGTGTTCGTGCCGCTCCACAAGTCCCAGCAGCCTGGCATTGATCAGCCCTGCCAAACATTCGCCGCCCTGGGTGCAGGCAATGTGCCCGTGGCGGTTGGCCATGATCATGGCATCCATGATCTGCTGCTCACTGACGCGGATCACCTGAAAGGCGTGTTCGCCCCCTTTGTCGATAAAACGTTCGGCCAGGGCACGCACGCGCGGGAAGGAGACGGGATTGCCAATCATGGCGGCCTGGGCCACGCTGGGCGTCACCGTCACGGGCTGCCAGTGGCGGGCATCCTTGGGCGCGTCATAGTATCGCCACACCGGATCCGCGTGTTCGGACTGCACCCCAAAAAGACGCGGCAGCTTGCTGATAATGCCCAAATCCAGCAGCTTGAGAAAGCCAGACATGATGGCTGTCACATTGCCGGCATTGCCGATGGGAACGAAGAGGCACATATCGCTCACGTCCCATCCGTACCACTGGGCCGTCTCATAGGCAAAGGATTCCTGCCCCAAAATGCGCCAACTGTTCTTGGAATTGAGCAGGGCCACCCGATATTGTTCTGCCAGGATTTCCACGACCTTCATACAGTCGTCAAAGACCCCGGGCAATTCCAGCACAGTGGCGCCGCTGCCCAGTGGCTGCGAGAGCTGTTGCGGCGTGACCTTGCCGTGGGGAAGAAGCACCACGGATTTGAGGGGCGCACCCACATAGGCCGCATACAGGGCAGCCGCCGCCGACGTGTCGCCAGTAGAGGCGCAGACCGTGAGAACTTCGTCCCATTGCTGGCGGCGGCAGAGCCATTTCAGAAAGCTGAAGGCGCAAGCCATGCCGCGGTCTTTGAAGGAGGCGCTGGGATTTTGTCCGTCGTTCTTATAGGCAAAGGGCAGACCCACGCGGTCGCGCAAGGCCGGAGATGCTTCCACGATGGGCGTCAGACCCTCGCCCAAGTAGACGATGTCTTCCTCTTCCATGAGCGGCGCCAGCAATTCATAGTAGCGGAAGATGCCCCTGAAGGCCCTGGCCCTAGACGAAGAGCGCGCGTCGAAAAGCTCCCGCCATTGCGTCCCGCTGCGTTCGCGGAGCTGATCAAAATCCAAATTTTCCAAAAGAAACACGCCCCCGCAATGGGGACAGGTATAGAGTAGGCTGTCGCCAGGGTAGCGGGCGCCACAATCCAGACAAACATATTCCATACGACCGCGATAGGTCGGAAAATCCGCACTAGCCATAGCGGTTCTCCTTAGTTCTTCCATTGTTATACCATGAAGTCCTTTGTGGCAAAACTCGAGATTCTTCTTGCAGAGGCACCTTCATGACGCCTTCGAAAAAAACTCCAGACTGTCATGGCACAAGGCTCTGCCTGACGTCGGGTTTGCCGTCTAGGGCCTTTTAGGGCTGCGCTGGATTGCTTGCTGCTCCCTTGAGCCAGCTTTTTTCCGTGCCCTCGTGCAGTCGGGCAATGTTGTCCCTGTGCTTCCAGAACACCAGAAGACAGACGCACAAGGACAAGGGCAGCCAGACCCATTGTCCGGCACACAGCAAGGCCACGGGCAGAGCGCTCACCAAGGTCAGCGACCCCAAGGACACGTAGCCGCTCCGCCAGATGACAAGAATGCAGAGCAGGGCGCAAGCCAGCAGGGGCCAGAAGGCCAGGGGCAGGAAGACGCCTATGCTCGTGGCCACGGCCTTGCCGCCGCGAAAGAGCAAGAAGCACGAAAAGGCATGGCCCAGGATGCAGGCCAGGCCAACGCAGCTGACGGCCAGGGGCGAAGGGCAAACGTGCAGGGCCAGCCACACGGGCAAAGCCCCCTTGAGGATGTCACAGGCCAGTGTGGCCAGGCCCCAGCCAAAACCGCACAATCTGGCCACATTGGTGGCGCCGGTGTTGCGACTGCCGTGTTCACGCGGGTCAATGCCGCAAAAGGTTTTGGCAATAATCAGCCCCCAGGACAGGGAACACAGCACATACCCCAGGACAATGCAAAAAAATGCCTGCATGACCCTTACCTGCTGAAAAGTGTTGGAGAGAACAACCGCGTGTTTTGCACAAACGCAACCCCAGTCTCGTATCCCAAATTGTCCCGCCGGGCAATGGCCTTGTACGGCAAAAGCAGGGGTTGGGATGCAAAAATATCCTTGCCAAGCTCTCTGGTAATACGTATTCAAAGCTGCCTAGTCTTGGCCCCAGAGCATTTTTTTGTTGCTGTTGGGGTTCAAAAAAGGCACAGTACAAAAAAATTGCCCCGCCTCATGCTCTCCTTCCTGCGGCCTGGCAGTGAAGTTGGCAACCAGCGGAGATCAGCCCATGCCCTTAGATGTCAATGGTGACAACGCGCAGTTCAAGAATTTTGTGGATTTCGCCAACCAGGCCATTCAGGCCAATCCCGAAAAAGGCCGGAAGTCCATTGCCCAGGCCAACGGCACCACGGCCCTGGGCGACCGCACCATCAAGGTCAACGACAATGACGTGCTGGGCAAGTGGAGGCGCTCTCAAGAGGTGGAGGAGGCCGGCCTCACCATGAGCCGATCTCGGAGACCACCGGGCCATGTCGGCGACTGCCTATGGGTGCAAACTGCAAGCCCATGAGGGGCATGCTTCTAAGGAGGAAATATGTCGCAAGAGATACAGCAAGACTACATCCAAAGCCAGCGGCAACTGGCCGAGCGTGGGATTACGGAGTCCACGGGCGTTTTTGGGAATCATCGGGTGCAGTTCAGTGGGGGGGCGCCCATACGGCTGGACAAGATCAAATCCGCGAGCATACCCTTTGCCGGCTTTCGCACCGTGACCAAAATTGCCCGTGGCCGGGAGGGCATACAGAAGTGCGCCGGGGACGTTCTCCAGACGCTGGCCACCCGCAGCGGAACCTTGGATGCGGCGAAATTGCTGGGCCATCTCAAGGCCCTGCAGCGGCAGACCGATCGCCTCGACAAGCTGGGGCAGATCGTGGAGGCGCAGCGAGCTGACAAATCGTGGACTTTTTCCTCGGCGGTGCAGAGTCTTTCCAACAGCGAACTCTCTGCCGTGTACCAGTCCTTCACCACGGCTGAGATGGATCTCTTACAGACCGCACTTTTGCATGAAGGACGGAGCTATAAAGCGAAAGCGGTGGACGCACGCAAGGCGGCGGCCCAGCTTTTTGACCTGCAAGCCCTGGTGCTGAAAGAGATCAGCAACCGTAGCCTGAACGAGCAGATTGCCCAAACCGGCGCAGACCTGGACTTTGAAGGCTTACCCAATGCCCTCAATCCCGAGCAAGAGGCCGTGCTGGGACCCAAGCCCCTGACCAAGCAATTTCCGAGCGTCGGCACAGTACCACAGCATGTGGAGGAACACGACATTACGGCGGCCAATCTCGTGTCGCTGACAGAAACGGCGGCCTTGAGTGCCACACGGCGTGACAATACGGCCGTGACGGAACAGGCCAAACTGCAGGCCCGTGGCCTTGACAATGTCACGGTTAAAGAAATAGGCGACGCGCTGCGCAAAAGTGAGCTGACCATCAACATCAAGACAGAGTTCCTTGTCGGCGGGGATAACAGCATTTTTCAGCATCCCAACGAACCCATGGTCAATATCTTCCACCTGCACAACCAGGGAGTGGACCCCAGGTCAGCCGGCTATCTGGACGAGCGCAATTCCACGGAAGAAGTCCTTTTTCCTGAATTCAAGGGGCATGAGGTCAATGCCGATGAGCGCCCCATGTACGGCGCACTGAATATCAGGGGGCGCACGGGCGGTCTCGGCGCCAATGCCGGCTATGGTAGCTCGGTTATCGTACTCAAGCCCGAAGTGGCCAAGCGTTCGACGTATATTGTCAATGACACCTTCTTCGCCGCGCGCATCAATGTTTCCCAAGAGCGTCGGCAGAATTTTTACCGCCTGCTGGACGGTGCCAACGACCATCTGGAACGGCAGCGTTTTGGGGAAGACATCCCGGCCCAGCTGATCACTGCGCTCAAGGATCCAAATTCCGCAGAACGCAAGGATTTCGAGGCATTTCTGGACAACATTGCCGCTGCTCCTGGCCCGCACAGCGTCATAGCTTTCAAGTTGAGCATGCTGCCAGCAAGCATGAGAAATCATTTCAAGGGCATGGACGCTGCCGAAACGGAAGCGGTCTACAGCACCTTCAAGGGTTTTCTTACGGAATGCTTTGGCGATTCCGAGGCCACGCGCAGCGTCATGGCGACCCATGACAGCCTGGAAAACCTTCTTCCCCAGATGAATTCCGTGGATGGAAACAACCTGGCCCGGGCCGCTCTGGAAAGCCGCAACGGCGGCCAGCCCAAGGCCTGCCTGCATGGCGCAGGCTACATTGAGGCCCAGATCCAGGGACCGCTTGTTCCCAGTCGGGACATTGCCGAAATCCGCATCAATGTGGACGATGTGCCTGCGGACGAGCGCGATGCTCTTATTGCCCAGGCGCGTCAATATGCCAACGACACGGGCATCAAGATCACGTTTTTGCAGCCAGAGGTGGAAGAAGCGGATGCCATGAATGACATAGATGTGACCGGAATCCAGGATACGTTCAACCTGCAGCACCGCGACACTGCCGCTCTGGAGCAGGGCAAGGAGGAGTACCTGCGGCATTTGGGCGACAAGGTGCGTGAGCATATTGCGTATTTCCCGACCTTGGAAGAAGGACTGCCCAAGGGCGCGCTCAGGCTGGAGGGCAATGCCCTGAACAAGCTGGGCTCAAAATTCTTGCAAGAAGTGAACAAAAGGTTGGCCTCCTCCCCCAACGATACGGTGGAGGAAATCCTGGATCAAGCCTTCAGCACAGCGGCAGACTCCATGCTCAGGCAAAAGGCGGAACTCTTGCGCGACCTGGAAAAGGCAGGCTTGAACGATGCCCAGAAGGCCGCCGTCACCCAATGGGTCGTGTCCGCCAAGGCCCTGCGCTCGCCTGCGGAAATGCAGGTCATCCTCAAGTATGCCAAGGTCCAGGGCGAACTGTTCAGGGGCATCCTCAGCGCCGATCAGCCTCTTGCGCCTGAAGATGTCTTCCAGCGCATAGCCGGTTTCAGCCAGGACATGGAGAAGGATCTCAACGAACTCATCAGGTCGTTCAATGATCCGGATATTGGGTCTGACGAGAAAATGGTCGAACAGGAACGCATTGCCTTCATGTCCCTGGCCTTGTTGCAACATGGCGACCCGCCCGTGGGCAAGGCCGAGCTGGAAAAGCTCAACGCCAGTCTGGCCGGTCCGTCCATGCGTACACTGCTGGGGCAGCTTGCAGCCATAAAGGAAGACGCACAGGTGCAGGAAGACGCACAGATGCAGGAAAGTCCCGACTTCGCACGCTTCAACGTCATCGATATGCAGCTCCAGCGCAATGCCCTCAATCTTGGCCGCCTCCTTGGTCAGGACTTTCGCGATCCGCCGACCTTCCCTGGCGAGCTTTCCCTGCTTCCAGAACCCTTGCGTGCTGCGCTGCGCCAGGTCACACCCCAGCTCGCACAGAAGCTGGACGAGGAGCATCCGCCCTATCCTCCCTTCCCGGCTGCGGCGGATGCACAGCGTATGCCCCAGAATGAGGCTGAGCGGCGCAACTTCCTCGTGACGATCATGGATCCCTACATCGAACACGAAAAGACTTTCGAAATGGGAACCTCCGTGCATGGCAGAGGACACATTGCCCGCGCCTATATCTTTGCCAATGTCATGTGCAATATACTGGAAGAACAGGGCATCAAGGTCGACAAGAATGCCGTACTCTGCGGCATAGCCGGCCATGACCTGGGACGCCAGGGTGGCGGACAGGACTATTGGGAGGAACGCAGCGCCAACATGACCACCGAGGCCATGCGCATGTATCTGGGTGAAAATGTCATGGGCCAGGACTACGAACAGCAGGTTAAGGACAGCATTGACCGGCACAAGGGGCAGACCCTGGAGGCCATGCTGCTCAATGCCGCAGATTCTCTGGACATTGGCCGAGTAGGCACGGGCGCTTTCAAAATCAATTTTTTCCCCTTCCTGCGGGGCAAGAAGGGCGAAGTTCCCAGTGCTTGGGCAGAAAACATCCGCACGCAACTGGCCCTGGAGGCCGACACGCTGCAGCGTTTGACCAATCCTCTCTGCGCCAGACGTCAGGCCATCGATGCGCTCGAGAGGGCCCGAGACAATAGCACAAACGATATCGAGATGGTGCTATACCATCAAAAGAGAGAAGATTTGCGTGGGGTGATTGCGGCGGAGTTTCAGGCGGACTGGGAGGTGCCGAGCGATGCCTACATGCAGCGCTTTGAGGACATTATCCGCAAGAACCCACAAATGTTCCCCCTGCTTTCCAAGTATTATCACTAAAACGCATGCCAACGTAACACATAGTCCCCCCCCCCGGTCGTGCCGGGGGGCTGGAACAAAGGATGCCCCATGCAATATCAGGATCTGATTTGTGCATTTGCGGAAAAAATCGGCATCGGTTCTCCGTCTTTTGCTGCCGACGGCAGCGTGGCCTTTCTTTTTGACGGCGAACACGAAGTCACCATCACCCCTGATGCGGATGACCGTGCCATACTCTTCCATGCGGAAGTGGGTTCCAGCGCAAACCTGGACAAGAATGCCTGCCGTCGCCTGCTCAAGGCTTCTCTCCTGGGGGCGGAGACGTGCGGTGCAGCCTTTGCCCTGCATGAGGCCCTGGACACGGTGCTGCTCTGGAAGCGCCACGACGATGCCTTTGCAGGCTGCGCTGACTTTGAACGCGCCGTCAATGCCTTTCTGGCGCAGGTTATTGTTTGGAAAGAACAGTTTCAACAGCAACTGGCCGATCTCGGTGCAGCAGAACCCGCCACGGCGAGCCGTCCAGCGTCCCCGAGCGATGCTGCCCGGCAAAAAGGGCCGGTCAAGGTCAATACTCAAGAAACTGTCAAATCGGCAGACGAAAAAGCCTCCTATGATGCCGACACGCTGCAGTGTTATGGCCTGGGAATGCGCTCCTAAGTTCAGCCTTACTTCAGGGAGGGCCGCAGGCCTGTGGAGGAAACAAATCGCTGTGTTGTCCGCAGAAGCATTGACAAGTTGGCTGGACTTGATGTACACAAAAACAGGAGCTGCGTATCAGGCAATATGTATTGTCCTCAATTGCGCGGAAAGAGCTTTTTTTTGAGAGGGTGTTTCATGTCCAAGTCCATTTATGTCGGGAACCTTCCCTGGTCCGCCACGGAAGAAGAGGTTCAGGCACTTTTTGCCACTTACGGGAACGTGCATTCCGTCAAACTTATCAGCGACAGGGATACAGGTCGTGCCCGTGGTTTTGGTTTTGTGGAAATGGAAGACGGGGAAGCCGATAAAGCCATTGATGCTCTCAACGACCATGAATTTGGCGGACGCAAACTGCGGGTCAATGAAGCCAAGCCCCGCGCACCGCGTCAGCCCCGCTACTAGAATAGACGCCTGGAATGGCCGCGTGTTTCGGCTGTCGGACGACGGCAGCGGCGCGTAAACTGTCATCCGTTTGCAACAGGAACCGGTTCTCTCCCCAGGGGACGGAACCGGTTTTTTCATTGCATAGTGCTGCATTTTTTTTTTCAGCCGTGCTTTGTGCCGATTCTCAGCGAAGACTGGCTGCAGCAATTTTTTGAGGAGACCGACCATGCTTACCCCCCATCAGTGCATACTTTATAGCGGAGGCGCCGCAGGCACGGAACAGTTTTTTGGTTCCATTGCGGAGAGCTGGGGCATTGAGGAAGTCAACTACAGTTTCGAAGGACATCAGCTGGAGCGTACGCGCGGTGTGCGCGTTTTGACCAATGAGGAATTGGCGCTCAAGGATGTGAGCCTGACCTATGTTTCTCGGCTCATGAACCGCGAATACACGCGCGCCCCACTCTTTCGCAAGGTGCTGCAGTCCATCTGCTGGCAGGTGAGCAGCGGGGAGCAGATCATCGTCATTGGCGCCATTCAGCCGGACAGCACCGTCAAGGGAGGTACCGGCTGGGGGGCGGAATTTGCCAAAATCTGCAATAAGCCCTTGCTGGTCTTCGACCAACCCAAGGACACGTGGTTTAGCTGGAACAAGGATAGCTGGAAGCCCTGTGACGATCCCGTCATCACGCATGCGCATTTTGCAGCAACGGGCACGCGTTTTCTTGAAGACAATGGCCGCGTCGCCATCCAAAACCTTTTTGCGCGTTCGTTTTCACGCTAGACAGCCTGCCTCCTGCGCAGGAGAAGGGACACAAGGAAAAGCATGAGCCGTCATTTCAGCGCAGCGGAACACGTGGTTCTGGGCATTGTCCAGGCGAACCTGCCGGACAGTCTCACTCCCTATGCCGATATGGCCCGCCAGGCAGGCATGCGCGAGGACGAGGTTCTGGCCCTGCTCCGTCAGTTGAAGGAATCCGGGGCCATACGCCGCTTTGGCGCCAGCATCAGGCATCAGCGCACTGGCTGGTCGCACAATGCCATGGTGGGCTGGAAGGTGCGGCCCGAAGAGGTTGAAGACTGCGGTTGTAAGGCCGCATGGCATGAGCGCGTCTCCCACGTCTACTACCGCCCTAGTCCGGTTTCCGATTGGCCCTACGAATTGTATACCATGATTCACGGACACAGCGAGGCCGAGTGCCGCCAAACAGTGGAAGACATTATGCGCGCCACGTCTTTGCAGGAGTACGTCATCTTGCGTACGCTCAAAGAATTGAAAAAAACCTCCATGACCTATTTCCCTTGAGAAGGAGCTGTCCATGCCAACATCCAGCCAGTTGTTTGCACAAGCTTGCACGCTCATCCCGGGCGGCGTGAACAGTCCTGTGCGCGCCTGTCAGCACGTGGACAGCCAGCCCCTGTTCATTGCCTGCGGGCAAGGCAGCCATCTGCAGGATGTGGATGGCAGAGACTATGTGGATTTTGTCTTGTCCTGGGGACCCATGATCCTGGGCCATGCCCAAGCGTCCGTGACCAGGGCGGTCTGCGCAGCAGCCGCGCGCGGCGCAAGTTATGGTGCGCCCTGCCCGGATGAGGTTGCCCTGGCCAGGGAGCTGGTTCAGGCCCTGCCTGGAGTGGACATGGTGCGCATGGTCAACTCCGGCACCGAGGCCACCATGAGCGCCTTGCGTCTGGCGCGGGCCGTCACCGGACGTGACAAGGTTCTCAAGTTCACGGGCTGTTACCACGGACATGCCGATGCCTTTCTCGCCGCTGCCGGCTCGGGCCTGGCCACCCTTTCCCTGCCCGGCACCCCTGGCGTTCCTGCTGCCGTGGTGGCCGACACCCTGCTTGCGCCCTATAACGACCTGGCGGCGGTAGAGGCAATATTTGATCGCCAGGGACAAGACATTGCTGCGGTTATTGTGGAGCCAGTGGCTGCCAACATGGGCCTTGTGCCACCGATTGACGGCTTTCTGCGCGGACTGCGCGAGTTGACTGCGGCCCACGGCAGCTTGCTCATTTTCGACGAAGTCATTACGGGTTTTCGTGTGGCCTTTGGCGGTGCCCAGGAGCGTTTTGGCATTGATCCCGACCTCACCACCTTGGGCAAAATCATCGGCGGCGGCCTGCCCGTGGGTGCCTTTGGCGGCAAGCGCAGTTTTATGGAACGCATTGCCCCGCAAGGCGATGTCTACCAGGCCGGTACGCTCTCGGGCAATCCCCTGGCCATGGCTGCTGGTTTGGCCACCGTGCGTCTTCTTGCCACAAGCCCGTATGCCGCCCTGGAGGCCCGCACAGCGCGCTTTGCCCAAGAATTGCAGGCTGTTCTGGCGGCCAAGGGGGTTCCCGTGCAGGTTCCTGCCCTGGCCTCCATGTTTTGCGTGTTCTTCTCCGAGGATCCTGTATGCAACTACGCGGACGCCACGCACTGCGATCAGAAGCTGTTTACGACCTTTTACAAGCAGATGCGCGCCAAGGGCATCTACCTTGCGCCGTCCGGCTATGAAACCGGCATGGTTTCCTTTGTCCACAGCGACGATGACTTCACCAGGGCCTTGGATGCGGCAAGAGCAGTGCGTTTCTAAGCCATGCTTGCCCACTGCGGACGATCCCGGCCAGATGCTGGCCATCTATGTCCTGCATGCGGGCGCCTTGCCCTTGGCACGCAGACTTGCTCTGGAACTTGCGGGGCGACCGTGGCGACATGGGCCTGGTCACGGTCTCTCACGGGCCTGTCTCTATGCGCCAGCGCGCTTCTGCCCGCAGGATGCCCTGCCCTTTGCCTCCCTGTCCGCCCTCATGGCCCAAAGTTATGCCCGCTTTGCAGCGCATGCCTTCCTTGGTGCAGCAGGCATTGCCGTGCGCTGTCTCGCCCCGCTGCTGCGGCATAAAAGCGTAGATGCGCCAGTGCTGGTCTTGGATACGGCAGGACGGTTTGTCATCAGTCTGCTTTCCGGACACTGGGGCGGGGGCAATGCCCTTGCCCGCCATGTGGCCATTTTGCTCAAGAGTACGCCTGTGATCACGACGGCCTCGGACAACGAGGGGCAGGCCGCATTGGATCTGAGCCTGCGCATGGCCGGTTTGCGTCCGCTGGACTGGCAACTCCTGCCTCGTGTGCAGGGCCTTTTGCTGGAAGGAAAACATCTGGCTCTTTGGGATCCCTGCCAGGCCGTGCCCGACCAGCCCGGTCTGCTCCGCACCCCTCTCTGGGAGAAGACAGGAGAAGATTGGCCTGGCTCCTGCCCGGCACCGGGGAGAGACGCGTTGCCCCTGCTGGCTGCGCACTGGCGGCGCCTTGCCCCAATGGCGCATGTCCTGCGCATTGCCGTGCCCTGGCTTTTTTTGGGCATCGGTTGCCGTCGGAACGTGCCCAGCAACGTCATGCTCTGTGCCACACAGACGCTGCTGCACAGGCATGGGCTGGAACCATTGGCCCTGGCCGGACTGGCCACAGTGGATGCGAAGATGCACGAACCCGCAGTACACAACCTGGCAGAAACCTTGGGGCTGAAGCTTTTCGCCTTTTCGCCAGACAAGCTGGCGCGATGTCCCGTGCCCCATCCCTCGAAAGCGGCAGGGCGGCGATTTGGCTGTGCGCCGTTCAGCGTCTGCGAGGGGGCTGCGCTGCTTGCCGCTGGCGAGGGGGCACGTCTCTTGGTAGCCAAGAGCGTGTTTCAAGGCATGGTCACGTTGGCCGTGGCCTTGGCCGGAGGGCAGTCATGAGCGCGGCCACTTTGCATGTCTTGGGACTTGGCCCTGGCTCAGCCCAATGTTTGACCCCGCAGGCCAGGGCGGTGCTGTCGCAGGCGGACTGCGTCGTGGGCTATCAGCGCTACATGGAACTTGTGCCTGAGGAACTCTTGACGGGCAAGCGCTGTCTGTCAAGCGGTATGCGCCAGGAGCGGGCGCGTTGCGAGGCCGCTGTGGACATGGCACTGTCCGGGCTGCCCACGGCCCTTGTTTGTTCCGGTGACCCGGGCATCTACGCATTGGCCGGATTGACCTTGGAAACGCTGGAGGCGCGCGCTTTGACGGACACAGTGCCCCTGAGCATCGTGCCTGGTGTGCCTGCAGTTTGTGCCGCCGCAGCTCTCCTTGGGGCGCCCTTGAGCCATGATTTTGCCTGCGTCAGCCTGAGCGATCTGTTGACGCCTTGGGAGCTTATCGTGCGTCGGGTCACGGCGGCGATGACAGCGGATTTCGTTTGCGTTCTGTACAATCCGCGTTCACGCGGCAGGCCAGATCATCTGCGTCAGATACTTGAACTGATCAGGGCCTGGCGTGCGCCGCACTGTCCCGTGGGCCTGGTGCGTCAGGCATTCCGAGCGGGACAGGAGGTGAGCGTGTGCAGATTGGATGCCTTTGACGCCACGCGTGTGGATATGCTTTCCATTTGCATCGTGGGCAATACACAAAGTCGCACATTGGGCCGCTGGATGCTGACCCCCAGGGGCTACGAGCGTTTTGGCAAGAACAGCGTGCGGGCAGCAACAGGCATGACTTCCTTCCCCGCCTAAGGTCGGAGGATTCCTCGCAGGAAAGGCAAAAAGACAAGAAATCCTTGCCATGCGCCCCTGCAAGTGCCAACAGCATGTGCGGTCGAACGAAATCCAAGATATCCCCGTCCGTAAGGGCGGGGTTTTAGGGCCTGTGGGATAAACTTTTGTAAAAAAATGACGTTAATACAGAGAAATACCCCCATGGCGCGTAACGATCTGCTTTTCCAAATCCTGTGAGGTGGCGCATGGTTGCCGAGAATTCCGCTGGCGCTGACGATCAAATCATTGACCTTACGGAACTCATTGAAAAAGGAACTACCGTCCATAGTTCCCCTACCGTCAATGAGCAACCGCCCGCACAGACAAACAATGGCGTATCCAGCGATAGCTCCATTGAACAGCAGCTTGCTTCGCTGAATGAAAGCAAGACGGCCATTGATGGCGACATAGAAGATATCCTTGCCCAGATGGATATGGAGGAGAACGTCGGTTCTGACGAGCCAGTGCAGGCCGACACGGCGTCCCCGCAGTCGCCACAGGTGCCGCAGTCTAGCGTTCCCGTCGCTGATCGTCTGGTCAATCCCCATGAGGAGTTGGAGATGCCAGGCATGGGTGAGGTGGATGATTTGCTGAGTTCGTTGAACATCCCCCCTCAGGCCGGGAACACAATGCAAGCAGGAACAGGGCAAGCCGACAAGAACGTCCCGCCTGTGGCGCCTGCGACGTCTCCCGCAGCAGGCGTAGACGATTTGGACGCCCTGCTGTCCATGGCCGAACCGGCGGCCACACCGACGGCCCCAAGCCCTGCGCCAGCGCCGACGGCCTCAGAGCCAATGGATCCACAACCTGCGCCCGCTGCTCCACAACCTGCGCCTGTGGCGCATGAGGCATCTGCGCCAGCAGCCGCATCGCCTGCCGCGGACAGCGTGAACAGTCTGGACGATCTGCTGTCCATGGCCGAACCGTCGTCTGGTAGCGTGAACAGTCTGGACGATCTGCTGTCCATGGCCGAACCGGCGCCAGAACCAACGGCTGCACAAGCACCGCAGCCTGCGCCAGCAGCCCCCCAAGCACCTCAGCAAGCGCCAACGGCTGCACAAGCACCGCAGCCTGCGCCTGCGCCGACTGTTCCCAATCCTGCGCCTGCGGCGACGGCCCCAGAGCCAATGAACCCACGACCAGCGCCCGCTGCTCCACAACCTGCGCCTGTGGCGCCTGTGGCATCTGCGCCAGCAGCCGCATCGCCTGTTGTGGACAGCGTGAACAGTCTGGACGATCTGCTGTCCATGGCCGAACCGGCGCCAGAGCCAACGGCTGCACAAGCACCGCAGCCTGTGCCAACGGCTGCACAAGCATCGCAGCCAGCGCCAGCGCCAGGAGTCCCCCAAGCACCGCAGCCTGCGCCAGCAGCCCCCCAAGCACCTCAGCAAGCGCCAACGGCTGCACAAGCACCGCAGCCTGCGCCTGCGCCCGCTGCTCCAGAGCCTGCGCCTGTGGCATCTGCGGCACCTGAGCCAGCAGCCGCATCGACTTCCGTGGACAGCGGGGACAGTCTGGACAGTCTGGACGATCTGCTGTCCATGGCCGAAGCGGCGCCAGCAGCGCCCCAAGCACCTCAGCCAGCACCAGCAGCTCCCCAAGCACCTCAGCCAGCGCCAGCGCCAACGGCTCCCCAAGCACCTCAGCCTGCTCCTGCGCCGACGGCTCCAGAGCCAATGGATCCACGACCTGCGCCCGCTGCTCCAGAGCCTGCGCCTGTGGCATCTGCGGCACCTGAGCCAGCAGCCGCATCGACTTCCGTGGACAGCGGTGACAGTCTGGACAGTCTGGACGATCTGCTGTCCATGGCCGAAGCGGCACCGCAGCAATCCGAAACCACAGTTGGCGAAAACGAACACGGCGCAGATTCGGGGATCAGCGTGGATTCCCTGCTCGCTGATGCAGCGGAAATTTCGGCTCCAGCAAGGCATGAGGAACCTGAGCCAAACCCTGCCGAAGAGCCAGCAGCATCGCCCCAGCCTTCCCAGAGTGCCCCGGATTCCCCTGCGATGGAAACGGCGAGTCTGGACGCGCTCTTGTCCGAACAGGCAAGGGGAGAGCCTTCTGCCCCGACGGCGACGCATCCCGCTGACGGGCTTGACGATCTTTTGGCCAGCGCGCATCCCCAGGAGGCGACACCAGTAGCTCCAGAACCGCCTTCCGTACCAAGCTCTGAAACTGCGGCCAGTCCTCAGCCAGCAGACGAAGCCCAGGCATCTGCGCCTACGTCCATAGCCGCGCCGTCATTGGAGGATCTTGACGCCCTTTTAGCCACGGCAGAGCCGTCGGACATAGGCCGGTCAGAACCTGTAGCGCACGAAGCGCCCCTATCCCCCACCGCCGTGGACATGGACGATTTTGAAGCCATGTTGGCCGAGGCGGCGCAGCCAGTTGTGGCTGTCGACTTTCAGCCAGAACCCGAACTTCCTGAACCTGTGACCCCTGAGCCGTCACCGGTCGAACACGGCGACGAGTTTGAAGCTCTGCTGGCAGAGGCGGCGCAACAAGTAGTGCCGCATGCGCTTCAGTCTGGGGCAGGACATGAGGATACGGAAGAGCGAGGTGCTGCGACGGCACAGCCCCAAGCAAGTTCCGACGAGGACGAAGGCATGGTGGACGAGGGGCCACGACCGGATCAGGGGCAAGCGGAAATGGAACAAGCCAGCCTGGAACCTGAAAGCGCAGAGGAAGCCGCTGCCCAAGCCCAGACGGACAGCCAGGTCACGCCAGAAGCGCAAGGTATGCCGGAGGAAAGTACGGAAATGGCAGCAGAAAGCCAGGTTGATGCCGGGGAACAGCAGAACGCGCCTGTTCCGGCTTCGCCGACGGGTCTGCCGGATGTGGCAGAAGGTGGGGTATACGAAGAACCCAGCTCGGCAGTGGCAGATTCCCCAGCGTCCTTGGCTGCGTCGAAGCCAGAAGAGGAACAGCCAGCGCCGAACCTGCTGGAAACACATGCCCGGGCAGTGGATGCCGCCACGCAGGCTAACGAGGCCACGACCCACGCCGTAACGGCCTGGGAGCAAGCATTTGAAGCCTCATCGCGAGCCGCTGAAGCCGCAGAGGCCGTGAACGAGCTGACCACCCGTTTGGCCCAGTGCGAACAGGCATTACAGCAGGCGAACCAACGCGTCGCCGAACTGGAGAACATGCTCCAGGCCCAGGAGGTACGGCTTGCCGAGGCAAGCCAGAGACCAGCTCCGGAAGATGTCCTGGGAGCTTTGTTTGAAGATGGGCATCCCCTGCACGACAAACTTGTGGCCTTTATGGCCATGACGGCACAAGGTGCCCTGGAACAGGCAGAGCCAGCGGATGACGCTCGCCTGAGCCGCTGCGAGCATGAACTGCAAGAAACTGCGCAACGTCTCGCCGTCCTGGAACAGGCAGAACCAGCGGATGACGCTCGCCTGAGCCGCTGCGAGCATGAACTGCAAGAAACTGCGCAACGTCTCGCTGTCCTGGAACAGGTCATGCCCACGGAAGATTCCCGCGTGGTTCAGTGCGAACACGGCGTACAAGATCTCGGACAACGACTTGAGGTTTTGGAAGCTGCCGTGCAGTCCCAGGCCAAAGCCGTTTTGCCCAGTGCGGAAACAGCGTCAGCGGATGCCGCAGCCTTGGAAGAACACATCAGGACCGTGGCCACTGTAGCGCGCAGTAATGCCGCGCGTATGGACGCGCTGGAAGAACGCGTGGACGCCCTGGAACCCGTGTTTAACGAAAGGGTGGAAAAGGCAGCGGCAGCAGCGGCAGCGCGCGTTCTGCGTGAAGAAATCGGTCGTTTGTTGGAACAGGGCCGTGAGGCGGACACAGCCAACGGCAGTTCCTAGGTCTGGATCTGACATGGGCGTGCGCGACGGCAGCAGGGTTTTTCGGCAGCCGCTGGTTGTTGCGCAGAGCCAGAAATATTTTGCCACAGTCAAAAAAAGAGGCGGGGGCAGGCGTTTCCGTTTCTTTTCCCGTCCAGGCGTCGCCCATAGTGGGTCACGGCCATTCCCCGAAAGGACGGGTTTTTTTTCAGGTCATGCTGCGAGATGAAAAATGCGGGAGTGTGCATGGATAAGGACAGCAAGGAAGCCCTGCAGGTCGCCAAGGAGCTGACCGCAAAGTTCATCGAAACGCGCACGGTCTCCCCAGGCAATTTTGCCGAGGTCTTTCCCGCCGTATACAAGGTGGTTCGCGAAGCCATTGACGCGGAAACTGAAAACTCCGTGTGTGGACGCGAATCCATCACTCTGGACGCAGATCGTCATGCCGTCAACGATTGACCCCTCCTCTGCGGCCAGTGGACGCGCAAGGCCGAGGTCGGCGGACTGCGCTCAGGGCGGTGATGTGGCCGGCATGTTCGGACGCATTGTGCCCTTATACGATCTGTTGAACAGGGTACTCAGCCTGGGTTTGGATCAGCGCTGGCGGCAGGCCCTGGCGCGAGAAGTCCGCGTGGCCGGGACAGGCATTGTGCTGGATCTTGCGGCAGGCACTTTGGACGTGGCCTTGGCCATAGGCCGGGAGCATCCCCAAGCCCTGGTGCCTGCGCTGGATTTTTGCCTGCCCATGCTGGAGCGCGGCCAACGCAAGCTCTGCGCCGACACTGCACGGCGCATTCTGCCCATTGCCGCCGACGCCAAGCGTCTGCCCCTACCCGATGCCAGTGTGGACAGCGTGACCATGGCCTTTGGCATCCGCAACATTACGCCGCGTGCGGCAGCTTTTGGAGAAATGCTGCGTGTCCTCGCCCCAGGCGGTCGGGCCTGCATCCTGGAATTCGGTTCCGGGCAGGAACGCATCTGGGGCGGTCTGTACAATTTCTACCTCAATCGCCTTCTGCCCCTTGTGGGCCGTCTTGTGTCCCGAGATGCGACGGCATATGCCTATCTGGCCGACACCATTTGCAAATTCCCTTCAGCCAGCCGTCTGGAAGACGAAATGCGCGCGGCGGGCTTTGCCCGCGTCTGGCATAGGAAGTTGACATCGGGCATTGTTTGTCTGCATGTTGGGGAAAAGGCTGCCTTGGCCGCTCAGTGACGGGCTATCGCCTGGAGAGGCGTCAGTTGCTGGCCAGGGTCGCGATGGCCGTGCCCACGATCACGGCGCCAAGGCCCGCGAGTCGGAGTTGCTGCTCGGGCAGGGGCAGGAGAGCTTGCAACATGCGGCGCATGACCTGAGGGGCAATGGCCCAACACAGGCCTTCCAGGACGATGGCCAGACCAAGGGCGCGGAGAAGGAGCTGTAAATCGACGTTCATGCCTTGTGTTGACGGATTTTTGGACATTTGTAAAGATTTTTTCCTTCGGGCATTGCTGCCTGGCCGTCGGGAGAGAACCACGACGGCATTTGACAGGAGAGCGGCATGTGTCTTTTGCTCTGCGCGGCCACTGCGCGGGAACTGGCTGGGCTGATTCCTTTTTTCACGCCACCGGGCTATGCCGACGGCCCGAGCAGAGAGGCATCTCTCGATGCCTGGCCTGAAATGGAGGTCTGGCCCCTGCGCCTCAAGACGGGCCAGGCCTGGTGCTGCATTCTGGGCGTAGGTCCCATCAACGCGTCCCTGGCTATGGGCCAGGCCCTGACACACTGCGCCAGGGACAATGCGCCCGTGACGGCGGTGTGCGTGGCCGGTTTGGCCGGAGCCTTTGACCTCGGGTCCTTTCCCCTCTATAGTTCTTGCTTGGTCTATGAGGAAATTTGGCCGGAATACGGCCTGCACGACGGGCAAAGCGTCACCGCCGGCGCCTTTCGCTTCCCCCTATGGCGTCCGGCCCAGGGGGAAGCCGTGCGCGATCGTCTGCGCCTGTCATCTCACGACGACCTTGCCGCTGTCGGCCTGCGTTTTGCGGAAAAGGACTTTCTGCCCGCCCGATCCCTGACCGTGGCCGGTGTGAGCGCCAGCTTTGCCCGTACAGCGGACATGCGCGCCCGCTATTGCCCTGACCTGGAAAACATGGAGGGATTTGCCGTGGCCTATGCCTGTGCCCGGCAGGGCATCCCCTGCCTGGAAGTGCGCTGCGTCTCCAACAAGGTTGGACCGCGCAGCAGAGAAGAAAAGGATTTTCCCGGAGCCTTGCGCGCCCTATGCCGTGTTTTACCTTCCCTCAACCTTCTTTGAACGCAGTTGAGACCATGCCAGCAGCCATGACCCTAAAAGCCCGCCTTGCCTTGGAATTGCCGGCCATTAACAAGGCCCTGGACAAGGCCCTGCACAACCTGCCGACAGCAGTTTTGCCCGTTGCCCGCCACATCCTTGAGGCCGGTGGCAAACGCCTGCGCCCCTTGCTTCTGGTTCTCATGGCCCGTCTTTTGGGGCGCGACGACGCCCGCATCAGAGACTTGGCCGTGACCCTGGAGATGCTGCATGCGGCGACGCTTTTGCACGACGACGTCTTGGACAATGCCCTGACCCGACGCGGCAAACCTGCAGCGCAGACACTGTTCAGCGTTCCCACCGTCATCTTGGCCGGAGATGCCTTGCTGGCCGAGGCCAATGCCCTGGTGGCCGCCTGGGGCGACAAGCGTTTGAGCCTGTGTTTTTCCCAGGCCACCAGTCATACGGCTGCCGGAGAAATTTTGGAAATTGCCGCCCAAAGGCGCGTGGATGTGACGGCAAGCGCCTATACGGAGATGATTCGCGGCAAGACAGCCTGGCTCATCCGCGCGGCCTGTGAAATGGGCGCCTTGGCAGCCGAGGCCGACGCCGCTCAGGTGGAAGCCGCCGCAGGCTACGGGGAAAACATCGGCATGGCCTTTCAGCTCGTGGACGACGCCCTGGACTTCGCTGCCCAGAGCGTGACCGGCAAGCCCACAGGCGGCGACGTGCGCGAAGGCAAGTTGACCCTGCCGCTGCGCTTGTATCGCGACAATCTGCAGGAAGCCGAACGCACGGCCTTTGATGCCGCCTTTTGCGCCGGACGTCTGTCTGCCGAGGAGGCAGCAGTCATTGCCGAGCGTATTCGCGACATGGGCTATGACGTCAGGGCGCGCGAAGAGGCCAATGTCTATCTTGTCGCAGCGCGCCAAGCGCTGGAAATCCTGCCGCCTCGGCCCGAACGCCAGTTGTTGAACCTCATGGCCGACTATGTGCGCGACAGGCAAAAATAAGCACTGCGAGGAAGAGCATGCTCTATCGGGTGGAAACCGGCCCCCGCGCCGGAGTGGAAGATACCCAGGGCCGCAGGACGGCCAAGAATCTGCGCGAGGCTCAGGGCCTCCCTGTGGCCGCCGTGCGCCGCATCAATGTCTTTACCGTGGATGGACTTTCTGAAAGCCAAGTGCGTCGGCTGCTGGACGAGGGCATCTGGCATGATCCCATCTTGCAGGAAGCGGACATGTGTGCCCTGCCCCTGGCTGAGGACGCCGATTGGATTGTCGAAGTAGGCTACCGTCCAGGCGTGACGGACAACGAAGGGCGCACCGCACGCGACACGGCGGCCATGGTGCTGGGCCTGCCGCGTTTGAGCCTGTCCGTGTACACCTCGGTACAGTATCGCATTACCGCTGATCTGGCCCATCCGCTCAGCCTGGAACAGGTGGAGACCGCCACACGTGACCAGCTCTGCAATACCCTCATCCAGCGCTTTCGCGTCAAAAGCCGCGCACAATGGGCAGCACAGCCAGGTTTTGCCCCGCAGGCAGCCCAGGTGACGGGCGCAGCCGACGACACCGTAACTATTGTGTCCCTTTCACGCATGGACGATGCTGCCCTGGCCCAAACGAGTCGGGCAAATACCTGGGCGCTGAACCTCCAGGAGCTGCACTGCATCCGCGAGCATTTTTCCGCGCCTCAAGAAGTAGCGCGACGCGCGCACCTGGGCCTGCCCGGAGATCCTACGGACGTGGAAATGGAGGTGCTGGCCCAGACCTGGTCCGAACACTGCAAACACAAAATATTTGCCGCCCGCATAGGCTATACGGATGTCCTTTCTGGACGGCGTGAAGAGGTGAATAATCTCTATAAGACATGCATCCGCGATGCCACGGCTTTGCTGCGTGCGCGCATGGGCGCTCAGGACTATTGCAAGTCCGTGTTCAAGGACAATGCCGGTGTCATTGCCTTTATCAATGGCTACGACGCCTGTATCAAGGTGGAAACGCACAACAGCCCTTCGGCCCTGGATCCCTATGGCGGCGCACTCACGGGCATCGTGGGCGTGAACCGCGATCCCATGGGCACGGGTATGGGCGCGGAACTGGTCTGCAATACGGACGTCTTTTGTTTTGCTTCGCCTTTGTATGCCAAGACATTGCCGCCGCGCCTCTTGCACCCCCGTCGGGTGCTGGAAGGCGTTCGCGCAGGCGTGGAGCATGGCGGCAACAAATCGGGCATCCCCACGGTCAACGGTTCCCTGGTTTTTGATGAGCGCTATTTGGGCAAGCCCTTGGTCTTTTGTGGCACCGTGGGCCTGCTGCCCACCGTGGTCAACGGGCGGCCCGGCTGGCTCAAGAAGGCCGAAGCCGACGACGTCATCGTCATGGTCGGCGGACGCATTGGCAAGGATGGCATCCACGGGGCCACGTTCTCTTCCGAAGAGCTGCACGAAGGTTCCCCGGCCACGGCCGTGCAGATCGGCGATCCCATCACCCAGCGCAAGATGTATGACTTCCTCCTGCGCGCCCGCGATCAGGGTTTGTATCATGCCATAACCGATAATGGCGCCGGCGGCCTTTCTTCGTCAGTAGGGGAAATGGCGGAAGATACGGGCGGCTGCGTCCTCTACATCGACCGAGCGCCCTTAAAATACGACGGCCTGCGCCCCTGGGAGATCCTGCTTTCCGAGGCCCAGGAGCGCATGACCCTGGCCGTTCCCGAGCAATGTCTGGAGGACTTCCTGGCCTTGGCCAGGCAGATGGACGTGGAGGCCACGCCCTTGGGCAACTTCACCACCTCAGGCTATTTTGAGGTGCGTTGCGCTGAGCGCATCATTGCCTCCCTGCCCATGACCTTCATGCACGACGGTGTGCCCCAGCTGGAGCTGGAGGCTCGCTGGCAGGCTCCTCGTAGCCAAGACATCCGTGTGGACGTCGAGGATGTGGAACAGGCGGCTTTCCTCAAGAGCATGCTGGGCAGGCTGAATATCTGTTCCAAGGAATATATCATCCGCCAGTATGACCACGAAGTGCGTGGCGGCAGTGTCATCAAGCCCTTGACGGGCGTTAAGCGCGACGGGCCCACGGACGGTGGTGTGCTGCGGCCCTTGCTCGAATCCGACGCCGGACTCGTGGTGGCCCACGGCATCTGCCCCAAATTCAGCGACTACGATACCTACTGGATGATGGCCAACGCCATGGACGAGGCCATACGCAATGCCGTGGCCGTGGGCGCTGACCCCGACTGCCTGGCCGGTGTGGACAATTTTTGCTGGTGCGACCCGGTGCAGTCCGCAGACAATCCCCAGGGCAGCTACAAATTGGCCCAATTGGTGCGCGCCTGCCGCGCCCTGCGCCATTTCTCCCTGGCCTGGAATCTTCCGTGCATTTCGGGCAAGGATTCCATGAAGAATGACTATACGGGGGGCGGGGAGCGCATTTCCATCCCACCCACCGTGCTTTTTACCGTTCTTGGCGTCCTGGACACTGTCCTTGTGGCCCAGACGTCGGACTTCAAAAACGCGGGCGATATCCTCTATATCCTGGGTCCCACCTGGCGCGAAATGGCCGGCAGCGAGGCCGCAGCCCAATTGCAGCTCCAGGGCGGTCGTGTGCCGCATGTGGACGCGCTTTCTGCCCAGCAGCGCTACCGCGCCGTAAACGCGCTCATGCGTCAGCGCGCCATTGCCGCCTGCCACGACTGCTCGGACGGCGGTCTGGCCGTGGCCCTGGCCGAAATGTGCATTGGCGGTCGCCTGGGGGTGGAGGTCAACCTGGATCGCGTTCCAGCCCTGGAACCCATGAACCGCACAGAACTCTTGTACAGCGAAAGCGCCAGCCGCCTGCTCGTCAGCGTGAAACCAGACATGGCCCCACTGCTGGATGCCGTGGCCCGTTGGCAGGTCTGCGCCCGTATTGGCACGGTTACGGACACGGGACAGTGCGTACTGACAAGCGGTGACAGCGTCCTGGCCGCCGTGGCAGTGGAGGAGCTGGCCAGGGCCTTCAAGGCCACGTTGGACTGGTAAGGGAGCGGATACTGCGCGTTTTTTTGCTTTTTTAGAACATTTCCTTGACAGCGAAAAAGAAACGTGACTACACCAAAACATCTCTAGGGGATGACCGCTTCGGGTACCTGGACGAATCCGAACATGTGGAGGCCGATGATGCGTGCTGTGGCAATTCTTCTGGTACTGACATTTGCTTTGGTCGGATGTGGGGCAAAAGCGCATGCGCCCCAATTCCATGCGCAATATTATCCGCAATGTTATGATCCCATTGATAAACTCTGCAAAGACCAGGAACATGGTTCGGAAGTCAAGAGCGCAGCCGTGGGCGGCCTTCTCGGGGCGATTGGCGGCGCTGTGATCGGCGGTTTGACCAGCCGCGACGTGAGGGGCGCACTCATCGGTGCTGCCGCTGGCGGCGTGGCCGGGGCGACCATCGGCTTTTTCAAGGCCAGGCTGGAGAAGATCCAGGATCGCGATCAACGTCTGGCGGAATATCAGAAAATCCTGGGCGAAAACTCGGAGAGCTGGGATTTGGAACGGGCGTCCGTGGAAAAAGCCTATCTCTGCTACGGGGAGCAAATCCGACATCTCAAGATGCTGGCCAAGAAGAAGCAAATTTCCAGAGAGGAATTTCTCGCCCGTATGCATGAAATCAAGGCCGGTATCGAGAATATCAATACCTATTGGGCCAATGCGCAAACACGCATGGATTCCCGCCTGGCCGACGGCGAGGCATTTTTGACCCGGCAGGAGGCCGAAGACAAGAAACTGGCCGCAGCAAGGCGGCATGCGGCGCACAGGCAAGTGCAGGCACAAAGGCAGAACACCCAGAGGCAACGCGACAAGAAGAACAGCGATGTGGCCAAGCTGAACAGCCTCAGGGACAGCGTGACGCAGGAACTTCAGGATACTGACATGTATTTCAAGACGTCCAAGGAATTTGCCTAAGTCCAAGATGCCAGGAGCCGTCAGCGCCGAGGGGCTTGTGATCCAAGCCCCGGTCGTTTTGGGGCTAGACTGGCCTTGCAGTGGTGAACAAAAGGAACATGCCGTGAGCAAAAAAATTGCCAATACAAAACGCAGCGGATTGAGCGTAGCCCGCGTGGATCGGAACCGTCTGGACGCCCTGTATTATCAGCTCCTTGATCTCGTCAAGGAAAGCGGGCTGGCCTATGAGCATTTCTTTGCCAAACCCAGGGACGTGCCCAGTGAGAAATCCATTGACTGGTACACGGAACTGAACGGCACTGCGCGGCAGCTCTCCACGCTTTCCGGTGAAGACTACGCCAAGGCCACGGAAACATTGCGTACCTACCTGGGCAATTTGAAAAACTATGCTGAGCAACTGCGCCAATCTGGAGAGCAAAGCGGCGCTAACCTGATAACAAACGCGCTGAATATCCCTGACGAAAGTTATGTCTATGTGCTGGATGACCAGGTTGTCGTCACCTGTTGGGGTTTTTCCAATGCCGAAAACAGTCTTGTCAAGGATGGCGACATCGTGGGCAGGATCAAGGAAAAACAGGAAACAGGCACGGCCCAGCCGAGCCGTACGAGCCAAACGACGTCTGGGGACGGCGGGGCAGCAGCGTCAGAAGCCGAAGCAAAGCACGGCGATGGCGTCCAGCCTTCGGAACAGGCTGCAGAATCCACGCCTTCAGATCGTGCTGCCCAGGAGCCAACAGCGCCCAAACGCTCCTGGCTCCTGCCGCTCTTGCTCGGCTGCGCCCTCGTCCTTGCCGGAGCCTTTGCGGCATGGTATTTCCTTTTCAAGGACAAGAATAGCGAGGACATGGCCTTCCTGCAAGGCAGCTACAAGGCCCACGATATGTTGATCAATGAGCAAGGCGAGACGGTGGATTTGCTGCTTGTCTTCCCAGGCAAGGATGGCAAGGGCGAGAGCAGCATCACCAGTCCCAGGCAACAATGTCGTGGAAAGGTGCAAGCACACCAAGGACAGGACGGCAAGGTGGTGCTGGAGGTGGATACGCAGGCCTGCCCTGATGGCAACAATTTTGAAGCATTCACCCTTGTCTGCGACAAAGTCTCCTATGCCTGCGAAGCGAAAAACAAGAACGGCGCTGTCTGGAATCTCGAAATCACCAAAAACTGAGGGCGAAATCCATGTTTTCCACGCTGAAAGCCAAACATGCTCCTGTGTTGTGCCTCACAGCAATGGTGCTTTTCCTTATTGTCGGCATCGGCAGGGCGGACACCTTGCGCCGCGCTCCGCAACCTGGGCAGCAGCAGTCTGAGCCGCAGCCAGCACCAAAACCAGCGCTCAATGAGCAGCAAGAAGTGGTGCCCAATGCTGCAAACCAGAGAATGCCAGACACGGGGCAGACTGGCGCTGCTGCGGAACAAGAGCAGGAGAGAGAAGAATTTCTGACCCTGCCTGACGGCCCGGCCAATTCCCTGGCCCAGGGCAGCGATGCCCTTGTGCTGCCTGAGGCACCCCAAAATCTGCGCTTTGCCGAGGGCACATGGAAGTTTGACCGCAATTTCATTGGCAGCGACGGCAAGCCGGTACACACGTCCTTTGCCTTTGACGCCAATGGGCACGGCACATCCACCATCACCACGGCTGACAACGAGCGCTTCACGGCTGAGGCCACGGCACGTGTCGATGACGGTGCGCTCAAAATCCAGACGGGCCGGTATACCAATGCCAAGCGCAAGGTTTCCATACCTGGCATGTTTGTTGAGTGCCGCAACGTCGATGGCGTCGCCATTTGCAAAGGCTCTGACGGATGGAAGCTGTGGACCAACGAACACCTGCTGGCAACGGACAGCATTGCCGCCGCCAATGCGCGTCAGGCCGCCCAGGATGGCCGCAAGACTCCTGCGGGGGCGGCGCAGGCAAACGCAGATACTTCCGCAGCAGGTGAAAACGGTCAGAGCGCGAACGGAAGTTCCAGACAAAATCCCGGCGCAGAGGCCGCCCAGCTCTTTGCCGAACTCTTTGAGGGCGGCGCGGAACTGCCGCCGGCCATTCTGGAACAGGCCGAAAAAGCCAAGGCCAAAAGCGGTGCATCCCCCTTGGAAGGGCATTGGCGTTACAGCCGCGACTTTGCCCGCAAAAGCGACGGCGGCAGCGTGGGCCTGGAATTTCATTTTGACAAGGACGGTAAGGGCTATTCCGTGATCAAGGATGCGGCCAAGGGCGACGCCAAGGCCAAGGCCGAGGCCTTTGTCCTGCCCAATGGCAACCTGCGCGTGAAAACCGAGTCCTATGCCGGTTCAGGCGGCAGCGGCTATTATCCCACGTTCATGGAATGTCGGCCAGGACGCAATAGGGAATTGGACTGCGACGTGACCAATGGCTGGACGCGGATCAACAACGGGGTTTTGGTCTCTCTCGATTCCATCAACCGCCAGGAAAAGCAGGCCAACATGGAAGAGCTGATGCCAAGCGGACAGACCGCCCGACAAGACAGCGCAGCGGGCGCGGCTTCCAGCGCCGAAGATGTCCTGGCGGCCATGCAAGAACAGATGGAGGCCTCTGCGCGAAGGGAAGTGCCAAAGGAGTCCAAAGAGCAACTTGCCCTCGTCTTGCCCAAAGAGAGCAATTCCATGGATTTTCTCAAAGGACGCTGGCGCTGCAATACGGGCTTGGTGCGCACCAGCGACAGACAGCCGGTAGTGGTCGATTTTTCTTTTGATGGCAATGGCAATGGGAATTCCGCCATACGCGAAATGTCTGGAAAAAAATACCAAGCCTCGGCTCGCGCTACCTACAAGAATGGCAGATTGCGCATCAATACGTCGGATTTTTACTCTTCCGAGGCAAGGGACAAGTACATGGGCCAGTACTTGGAGTGTCGGCAATCCGGGGCCAGGGCCTTGTGTTCCGGCAGGTCCCGAGACGGCAGCACACAATGGCAAAACGCCACCTTTACACGTATCCGCTAAGCGCGGCGCGAGGAGGCTCTTGCAATGGACTCCATGCCCAAATATAAAGACATCATCAGCCTGATCCCCTATGGGTTGCCGCAGTTTTTGGATTTTGAAGCGCCCATGGATCAGAAGCGTCCCATAAGCATGACATTTGTGGAAGAGATTGCGGACGCAGAGCCTGGTGAAGGGCGCCAGGTGCGCCTCATTGAACTGGAACAGGACGAAGAGGGCGAATATATCATCCCCGAAACCGGCGCTACGGTGGAAGAGTCGGACTATTGCACCATCAGCACGGCGCAGATCAGGAGCCAGAACGAACAGCACAGCCACATGGATCCCTGGCTGGATCGCTGGCTGCCCATACCTTTTTTCCGTCAGAGCGATGATCGCCACGACGATGGAAAACCAGTGTTTCATAACGGGCCGGTCAATTGGGCACGGGCCTTTTTGACGCGCACCTGCAATGAGATGGAACCCCTTCCATCCAACTGGCGCCTCATTTTGGCCTTTGACATGCAGGCGGATGCGTCCGACGAAAGACATATTGGCCTTTCCACCTCGGATATTTCCGAAAGCGCCATCTGTTCCCTGGCCACCCTCAAAAGGGACAACAACAGCTTTCTCAATGAAGGCTGGGTAGGCCAGTGGCTCACCTCGGTGTGGACGGAATACTACAGGGATGACAAGCGCAAAAAGTATATGCCGAAGCGTGCCGTGGACGATGATGAAGACACGGGCGAGCTGCACGTGGGCCATTTGGCCTCCTACCTTGTCTATTTGAAGCTCTTGGACACAATCATCGATGGGAAATGTGTGCGCATCGCCAAAATCGAGGAAGGCAGTGCGGACAGCGCGAATTTTATCAATGTGGATTTGGTACTCGATATTGGCAATTCCCGCACCACGGGCATTCTCGTGGAACATCTGCCCGACGACAGCTCCGAGTCCCGGCTGTTGAACAGTTACCGCTTGCAGCTGCGTGACATAAGTCGTCCGCATCTGCGGCACAGTGAACCCTTTGAAACGCGCGTCGAATTTTCCAAGACGGAATTTGGTCTCTCCGAATACAGTGATCGCTCGGAGCGAGAGAATGCCTTTGCCTGGGCCTCGCCCATACGCACCGGACCGGAAGCGACCAGGCTGGCAGGGATGTCTGTCAATGCAGAAGGCGCGTCGGGCATGAGCAGTCCCAAGCGCTATCTTTGGGATCAGGAAGAACGCGATCTGTGGTTTTTCAACAAATCACAGACGCAGGAAAGTGAAGAACTCGTTTCCTCCCTGTCCCTGTGTCGCTATGTGAACAATTGCGGCATTCCCTTGATCAATCTCAAGGAAATCAAGGCGGCCAACGAACCCTTGGCCGAGGGCGCTGAGCGGCCCCTGTTGAGTTCCATCGCCGTGGACTTGCAAAACATTTTTGGCAAGGAGATCAGCGAACAGTCTTCGCGTTTCGCCATGCAGCCGCGTTTTTGCCGTTCTTCCATGATGATGTACCTTTTTATGGAACTCATTCAGCAGGCCCTCTTGACCATCAACGAGCCTGCCGTGCGCGAAAGCCGTGGCTATCCCGACCGCCCGCGCCGTCTGAACAGCCTTATTTTTACCGTGCCGCCGGGTATGCCCAGTGTGGAAAAAACCATTTATGGCACCTGGGGCAAGGCAGCCGTGGAAGTCATGTGGAGCGTTCTCGGCTGGAAAGATTTCTACCAGGATTATGCGCGCAAGCTCAAAAAAGGCGAGACGCGCAAAGCCATCGAGGATTACCGCTGCAATCCCGATGTCAAATGCCTCTGGGACGAGGCCACGTGTACGCAGCTCGTCTATGTGTACAATGAAATCATGTATAATTACGCCTCTGATGCCCATCTGTTTTTTGAAATAATGGGCAAGAAACGCCCGATGCCCGTGGACGGGGAGTTCAGTGCTGCGTCTGCTGAAACGCGGCTCCAGCCAACCTTGCGCGTGGCAACCATTGACCTGGGCGGCGGGACAACGGACATTTCCGTAACCACCTTTGTCCTGGCCAACGAGCGCGATTCCACCAACAGGATTTGGCCCAAACAGGAAATCACCGACGGCTTCATGGTCGGCGGCGATGATGTGTTGCGCAATATCGTCACGTCTGTTGTCTTCAAGAGTATTGTGGCCCATCTCGTGAAACAGGGCGTCCCCCAGCACAATGCCGAGGCCGCCATGCATGCCATGTTCGGCCAGAAGAGCATTGACGTGCGCGTGCAAAATCTCCGTGTGCAATTTGTGCGTCAGGTAGCCATACCCATCGCCTATGCCGTGCTTGCCCTCTATGAACGTAAAGATTTGCACGACGTTTCCGGGGATTTTTCCTTCCCGATTCGCGCTCTGTTCTTGGGCCACGAAGGGACTGCCCCCTGTCCGCGCGTGGAAGCCCCCACGCCAGAGGTGCTGGAATTTTTCTCCAAGGAAATCCATCGCCGTTTTGGCGTGAGCATGGACATCATGGATCTGGAATTGTCCATACCCTGCGCAGAAGTTGACAAGGCCGTGGCCAGCGTTGTCGGCTCCACCCTGGACAGCCTTGGCGAGCTGGTTCATGCCTATAATTGCGATGTCCTGCTGCTCACAGGGCGGCCTTCCTGCTGGAATGCTGTCGTGCGGCAGATCTTTTCGATCCTGGCCATTGCCCCGGACAGGGTGGTGCCCATGCGGCATTACAAGGTGGGTTCCTGGTACCGTTTTGTCGAGGAAAATGGCATTATTGTTGACCCCAAGACGACGGTTGTCATGGGTGCTGTGCTTTGCCAACTGGCCGAGAACAGCCTCGAAGGCTTTGTTTTCAACTCCAGCCGTCTCAAGCTCAAGGATACGGCCCGCTATATTGGCGAGCTGGATAATCAAGGCGTTCTGTCCAAGGACAAGGTATGGTTTGACGTCAGCAAAGGAGGGGGCGACTGCCTGGTCAAGGAAGTCGAGTTCAGCGCTCCCATTTCCATAGGTTTCCGCCAGCTGAGCGCTGACCGCTGGACAGCTACCAAGGGCTGGTACATGGATTTTTCTTCCCAAGAAGCGCGCGAAAAATCTGTGGGCAAGACGCCCTACAAGGTTCGGGTAGAATTCAAATTGCCTGAAGGCGAGGATGCGTACGATGAAAAAGCCATGTTTCGCGATAAAATCAATCAGCCCAATATCAACTACAGGGATTATCGCGATTCCGTGAAGGAACGTGTAGGCGACACAGTGGTCACGGGCCGCCCGATCAAAATCCGTTTGAGTACCTTGAGCAAGAGTGAGGAGAGCGGATGCTGGATGGACACTGGCGTACTTTACAACTGATAGTGTTCTCTAACTGCGCCGTGTGAGGTTTGCGCTATGGACAAAGAACAGCTTGTTGACACCGCCGCCACCTTGGTCAAAGCTTGCGAGGATGCCCAGGTATGGATGGGCCATAACGAAGAAAGGGTGCGCTCCTGCGGCAAGACCGCGTCCTATATTTGTAGCGAACTGCGCAAAAAGGGACGACTGTTCAAACAACTCGGACGCGCCGCAGGGCGGAAAATGTGCGCCGGCGTCTTTGGGCCAAGCCAGGCGGGCAAATCCTATCTTCTTTCCTCCTTGGCACGGGACGCAGAGGGCAATGTCCTCTGCGATTTCAATGGCGAGCGGCACGATTTCCTCAAAGAGATCAACCCTGAAGGCGGCAAGGAATCCACGGGACTCGTGACGCGCTTCACCATGACCCCGCCAGAAGGGTATCCCGTGGGCTATCCGGTGCATGTGCGCCTGCTCACCGAGCCAGAGTTGGTCAAAATTTTCGCCAACACCTACTATTGCGACGCCATCCACAAGGCGAAAATCGACAAGGCCGCAATCCAAGCAGCACTGCAGCCTTTGAAATCGCGCGTCGGCAGTCCGTGCAGGCACATCACGTTGGATGTCATGGAGGATCTGCGCGAATACGTCAGTAGTTCTTTCGGCGACAAGGCCCGCCCCGCTGTCCTGGACGAAGTTTACTGGAATGAGGCCGTGGAGCTGGCCCCCAAATTGTCGCGCGATGACCGTGTGCGCCTCTACAGCATCATCTGGGAAGGCGTGGAGGAATTTTCCGACATGCTGGCCCAGCTCCTGGCGGATTTGGAAAAACTCGACTACGCCGAAGAAATTTTTTGCACCATGAAGGCGCTCTTGCCGCGCGAAGCCAGCATTATCGACGTGGAAACCTTGGGCAAGAAGGATTTTTCCCACTGCGGGGCGCAACCAGGCGTTGACGTGCGTACGCGCTCTGGCACGCTTGCCGAGATCGCGCGCAAAAACCTTACGGCAATGGTGGCCGAACTCACCCTGGTCATGGTGCATAAGCCCGCCAACTACTTTGACCACACGGATTTGCTGGACTTTCCCGGCTACAAGGCGCGCTTGGAAGCGCAGGATTTGCGTGATTATCTTCATTCCGACAAAGCCGACAGCGCGGTGGAGCAGTTCTTCCGTCGGGGCAAGGTGGCCTACCTTTTTCAACGCTATCGAGCGGAACGGGAACTGACGAGCTTGCTGCTCTGCAATTCTACCACGGACAACATTCCTGGTTTGCCGGCAGCCGTGGAGGAATGGATTGAATCCACCCATGGTAAGACGCCGGAAGAGCGCCAGAATGTGAAAAACGCGCTCTTTTATATACTGACCAAGTCGGACGTGAATTTTGAATGGGGTCCAGGCAAGAACTATGCCACTGTCTGGGACAGTACGCTCCAGGGGAAGTTTCTCGCCCATTTTGGCAATACCTTCAGCCAAAAGACGCGCTGGGTGGACAAATGGACGCCAACGCAGCCCTTCAACAATATGTTCATGTTGCGCAATGTGAATATCGCCTGGAAGGGCATGATGCAGTTTGACAAATCCAGCCCTGTGCTCAAAGAGGTGGAGATCCAGGATAGGGAGCATTATCAAAAAATGCGCAGCGCCTTTCTCGCATCCAATCTGGTGCAGAAGCATTTTCGTTCGCCCGAAACGGCCTTTGATGAACTCATGAAATTGAATGACGGCGGCATAGAACACATCAAACGCTGTCTGGAACCGCTGTGCGATCCCAATCTGAAGCTCAATCAGATCACCAATGCCCTGCTCAAGGCTCAGGAGGAATTGTACTCACTGCTTGTGACCTTTTATTTCTCCGGCAATACAGAAGAAGAAATGAAGAAGAAAAAAGCGCTGTTCATGAAAATCCGTAATTTTAGCGGAAATCCCCGATTCCGGGAACGTTTTCCAGAATTGCTGAACAGTCTCTCCTTGCCCATAGAACAGGTGAGCTATCTGCGTGAAGAAGCGGAACGGCGCTATGAGGACTACAAAGAAGCCTTCTGTGCCATACAGATGGATGTCGGCGCAGAAGATGCGGCTGGCAGCGAAATGAGTTTTGACGACCTGGATCTGGGCAATCTGGATCCGGACAGCTGGTTTGGTTCCAGTAGCCCTGGCAGCAAGGAGAGCAAGGACGCTCGGGGGGCACAAGGGCAAATGGACGGGATTTCCTTTTATGTGGAGCGCATTATGGAAGCCTGGAGTGCCCACAGCCACAAACAGGCGGAAAATCCCGACATGGCCAGTTACTATCTTTTCCCCCAGCCGGTATTGCTGGCCATGCTGGACGAGTTCGACACCGCCATTGTCCGACTGGACATACGCGGCAAGATTGAGCGAAAATTCCGTGAGATCGCCCGCTATCAAGGTGACGAACAGCAAAAAAACCGGCGTCAGGCCAGTTATGCCATGGGCATACTCAACGACTTTGTGAGCTGGCTGGGCAAAAATCCGGCAGAAACAGCGGATGCCGAGCGCATTGTGGATTTCAATGGCCGCGATGTGGCCGTATTCAAAAGCCGTCCTGAAGTCGAAGGATACCCGGATCTGCCTGCGGAATATGACAATCAGGCCCATGCCAAGCAATGGTTCATGGACTGGCTCATCTCGTTTTACGGCATGATCGTTGACAATGTGGCCTCGGAAAACACGGGCAAAATTGATTTGCAGCAGAATGCGATTCTTGGCGCCATATTGCAAACCATCAAAGAGGAACAGGCAAGCTGATGGAAGCCAAATTCACGCAAAAGGGCCTGGAAGGCGGCCTTGCCGACATTGTGCTGACCCTGGAGGAAGGCGAGACATTTGCCGCGGGCGATGGCATTGCCCTGGGACATGAAACCAGCAGTGGGACGGAATATCTGGGCCGCGACAAGGGGCAATGGGGCGCCAAGAAGGAAAGTTTGCGCACGGAGGGAGAAGCCTCTGGAAACACGGTGGTTTTCAGATTAGAATCGTATTATGTGAATTGCCTTTCACGGGGTGGCTATGTGCTGACCCTGCTGGACGCCAGCGGCAAGGACAAGTACGAGGCCCCCTTTTTCGCGGACGGGGTGAAAAAATCCTCCCCTGGCGTCAGTGGATACAGCCTGGCCGAAGAAGCCGACACTGGGCCGCATGACGCTGCTGCTGAAGAGCTGGCCAAAGCTCTGCACCTGACGAATCAGGCAACCAGCGCTGCCAATGCCGCCGTGCAAAAGCTCCAGGAATGCCGAGCAGCGCAGAAAGCCGAACAGGAGGCCCTCGCGGCGGGCGACCTGGAGCGTGCCCAGCAAGAAGCTGCACAGGGAGCGGCCTGCATGGCCAGCGCCGAAGAGGCACAGGCCGAGGCAGTGCGTCTGCTGACCAGCGCTGATGGCTGCGCCAAGAATGGCGCTCTGGCCCAAGACGCGGTCAAAGCCCCGCAAGCTATGGAATCCATCCGGACGGCGCAGGCCGCCTTGGATGCCCTCCAGGGACAGTTGGCAGAAGTGCGCGGCTTTTCCGCCCAGCTCCAAAACGCCCTGGCGGAGTGCAGCGCGCAGGAAACGGCCAGACGCGCAGAAGAAGTCAAGCGGGCTGCGCAAGAGACATTGGCGACAGCGTCTGAACCAGCAGTGCCTCTGCCCGAAACAGGGGCGGCACAGCCCAAGAGCAAGACAGGCATGGTTCTCGTCGGTCTTGTCGCCCTTGTGGCCGCTGCCGGTCTCGCTGCCTTTTTCCTCCTGCGCCAGCCAACAGCCCAGCCGCCTGCCCCCAAACCTGCCCCTGAGCAGGCTGCCCAAAGCAAGGAGAGCGAGGCAGCCGAAAGCCAGGCAGCAGAAGCTGCAGCGAGGGCCGAAGCCGAGCGCAAGGCGGCGGAAGCGGCCCGAGCCGATGCCAGGGGACGGGTGGCCACCTTTTTCGCCGGTACGCGCAGCCCCGAAGGGGCCATGCAGCTGGCCGGGGAATTGGCTACGGACACGCCAGAGCAGCAGGATGCCGTGTTTCGTTTGTACTACTATGCTGCCGAGCAGGATCATGCCGAGGGCGCCTTGAAATGCGCACAGTGTCTTGATCCTTCCAGGCCAGCATGGGGAAGCATCAAAAAAGACGCTGCCGAGGCTTGGTATTATTACGGGAAACACGCTGATGGCAAAGACGCCCGCGAGCGCATGAAGGCTTGGGTGCAGGAGGCTGCCAACAAGGGCGACGTCAATGCCAGGCAGTGGATGCAGGCAATGCAATAGCGAGGTGTACTCATGCGGGGACGAAAATTCGTGTTGACCAGACAGGCGTGCATTTGGGGATTTCTTGCCCTCCTTGCGTGTCTGCCCAGCCTTGCTCTTGCGGATCAGCCGCTCTTGCAGGAAGGGAAGCGCACGGTCTTCCAGCGCGTTGTTTCCCATCCTGGGGCCACCCTCTATGCCGATCCCCAAGGACAGATAAGCGCTGGAAAGCCGCGCACATTCACCTGTTATTATGTCTTTGCCCGACAGAATGACATGCTCCGCGTCGGCGTTTCCAGCACACAAGCCCAGGGCTGGCTGAAGGCAAGTGAAGCCACAGAGTGGCCGCAGGCCATCACCCTGACCTTCACCAAGCAGATGGGGCGCCACCCCGTGCTGTTTTTCCGCGATCACAAATCCCTGGAGGACGTCTGCGCGGCTGAAAGCATCAAGCCCCTGGTGGAGGAATATGTCGCCCTTTTTGCTACCAAGAACCCCCGCCTGCCCCAAAATAGTCCCGTCATCGCCTGCGAGCCTTTTGGCAAGGAAGGCGAAGTTGCTGAAAAAGATTTTTACTTGCTGCCAGTCTTGAAGATGGACGCGCAATTCAAGGAAGGGGGCACACAGCTCCTGCAAGTGGCCTGTCTTGACCCAGGTCTGCCGGCCATGAAAAATACTGCGCCTGAGCGTGCGCAGAAGGCAGGTCCACAATCCGACGGCATGACCACGGGCATTGTTTTCGTGGTTGACACGACCATTTCCATGAAAGCGTATATCGAACAGACCAAGGAAATTATCCGCCGCATCTATGACAAGCTGCAACATTCGACGGCCAAGGAGAAAATCGCCCTTGCCGTTCTCGGATTCCGCAGTAATACGAACTTGCGCAAGAATATCGACTACAATACGCGCATTGTCAGCGATTTTGCCTTTGTCCATGAACGCGCTTCCCTGGAAAAACTTCTCGACCAATTGGACGAATGCAAAGAATCCACACACGATTTCAATGAAGATTCCCTGGCTGGCGTCAAGGACGCCGTGGATACCTTGAGCTGGAACCGCGTGGATGCCAAGATCATTCTCTTGGTCACGGATGCCGGTCCCCTGACGGACAAGACATCGCGCACGGCGGAAGCGCCGCAGGCAGAGCAAGCAGCGGACATGCACTTTCCCCACGACAAGAGGAATAGGCAGGAGCTAGCTTCGCGTCGTGAAGATATTGTCGAAGGCATGTCCCCAGAAGGCATGGCCGATTATCTGCGGATGCACGGCATATTCCTCACGGCTATTCATGTGAAGTCGCCAAAGGGGAAGAAAAATCATGCCTATGCCGAAAAAAGCTATCGGGAACTCTCGCGCTTGAGTAATAATCGTTCCAGTTATATTCCCATTGAGGCCAGCACCGATGCCGAAGGGGCCGCACACTTCAAGAACGTCGGGGACATTGTGGCGGACAGTTTCTGTAAAATTGCTGAAAAGCAACTTGCCGGCGGCGGCGCGGTCAAGCCCAAGGTGCATGACGCCCCGCGCAATGCCAGCCCCGAGGATTTGGCCCGCCATTTCGCAGAAGTGAGTGGTTATGCCATGCAGTTGCGTTTTGTGGGCGACAAGAAAGCCACGCGGGCGCCGCAGGTGGTCAATGCCTGGATTGCGGATGCCGATCTCGTCTCGCTGGAAGAACATCCGCAAGACGCTCCTGTGCCGGCTGTAGAGCCAGCCGTCTTGCTGACCAAGATGCAGTTGAGCGAACTGCGCAAGCAGTTGAAGAACATCATCCTCACTGCGGAAGAAGCCTTTCTCCAGGACAGCGAGAATTTCAACTTCTATGAACAACTCATCTCAGCCGCTGCCCAGATGAGCAGGGATCCCACGGCCTTCAACAGCGATCCCAAGGCCAATCTGGCCCAAAAGGGCGTTCTGTTGGAAGTCCTGGACGGCTTACCCTACAAAAGCCGCATTCTCGGTCTGCAACAGGAGGACTGGACCAATATGAGTACGGGCGAGAAAAATGAGTTCATCAAACGGCTCAAGCAATTGGTGCGCGAGTACGAACGCTATGACCGCGACAACACGCATTGGGAAAGCTTTGGATCGCCCAACGCCAATGAGTGGGTGTACCGCGTGCCGCTGAAGATGTTGCCCTAATGCTCGCTGCACTCAGAAATATCCGCAAAATGCGCGCTCGGGAAACGGGCTTTAGCCTGCACATTGCTTCCTTTTCGGTGCGCCGAGGAGAGCATGTGGCCATAACCGGACCCAGCGGCTGTGGGAAAAGCACGACCCTGGACATCTTGGGCCTGATCTTGAGGCCGGATGCCGCAGAAAGCATGGCCTTTGCCTTTGAGGATGCCCAGGTTGATGCGGCCCTGCTCTGGGAGCAGGGCGACAGTGATGCCATGGCCCGACTGCGGCGACAGCACATGGGCTATGTGTTGCAGACAGGGGAATTGCTGCCTTTTTTGAGCGTGCGCGAGAATATCGAACTCACGGCCTCCCTAGGCCATGCCCTGGACGCAGCAGGGGTCGCTGAGGAGACTGAGCGCTTGATGGAAGCGCTGCACATTGGACATGTGCGCAATGCCAAGCCCGCGTCGCTGTCCATCGGCGAGCGGCAGCGTGCGGCCATCGCCAGGGCCTTGGCCTCCAGGCCCAAGCTCCTCCTGGCTGACGAACCCACGGCAGCACTCGATCCGCAGTTGGCGCGCACGGTCATGGCCTTGTTTTTGGAAACAGCGCGCACCTCAGGAGCCGCCGTGGTCATGGTTTCGCACGATATTGCCCTGGTGCGGGAATTTCGGTTCAGGATGGTGCCCGTCAGCCTCAGCCAGCATGTCGATGGCCTGACAGCCACGCTGGACGACACGGCCTTTGAGCCTGGGGCAGCGCTATGAAAACCAATGCCGCATTCCTCGCCCTCAAAGACTGGCTGCACGAAGGCGTCCTTTCGTTATGCGGCGTGTTGGCCCTGGCCAGCATGCTCTCGCCGCTCTTGATTCTGCACGGCGTCCACACCGGCGTTATTACGCGTATGCGCGAGCATTTGCTCCAAGACCCAACAGTGCTGGTACTCATGCCAGCAGGCGGCAGCGGAGCAGGTTTTTCGGAACAGTTCATCGACCGTGTGCGCTCCCGTCCGGAGTGTGCCTTTTGCATGGGACGCACCCGCGATGTGGCTTCGGAACTGCAAGTGCGCGCAGCCAACGGTTCCACGCTCATACTCTCCCTGGAGGCCACGGCCCAGGGCGACCCCTTACTCGCTCGACACGGCCTTGTCCTGCCCTGGGATAGCACAGGGGACATTGTCCTCACGGACACTGCGGCCAAACGCCTTGCGGTCACGAGGGGGGATGCCTTGCAGGCCTCCATTTCGCGCCGTCAGGAAAGCGGCACCTTTGAACGCAAGGAGGTTCAGCTGCACGTGGCTGGCATCCTGCCTGCCCAAGCCCTGGGCACGGATACGGGCTTTGTTCACCCCAATCTGCTCTGGGCCATACAGGATTTTCGCGACGGCTTTGCTTCGGATATCTTGCAGGCCAGCGGCAAAACCCCACAGCACGCAGAACGTCATTTTGAATCCTTCAGGGCCTATGTGCGTTCCATAGATGCTGTGGCCAGCCTGGAAACCTGGTTTGCAGAACAAAACATCGTGGTCAAGACACGATCCCGCGATATTGCCAACATCAAGCATATGGACAGTGTGCTTTCGGCCATCATTGTGATCATTGCCGTGGCGTCTTTGGTGGGCTTTTTTGCCTTCATGGCCAGCAGCGTACATGCCTCGGTGCGCCGTAAATGGAAAATGCTCGGCATGCTGCGGCTCATAGGCTATTCCCGCTGGAGTATGCTTGCCTATCCCGTGACGCAAGCCTTGGCTACGGGCATTCTCGGGGTTCTGACGGCCATGGGACTCTATGGGGTCGTTGCCAACATCATCGACATTTTTTTTGCCAGCCAAACAGACGGACAGAGCATTTGCTTTATCCATGCAACCCATATGCTTGCCATCGCCCTGGGTATTCAAGTCCTTGTGGTTTTTGCCGCCTTGCGCGCCTGCCTCCAAGCCGCGCGCATTGACCCTGCGCTCGTTATCCGTGATAGTTGAGGAGTGTTCCCATGCTCAGGAAGCTGCTTTGTGCGCTCCTTGCGTGCTGTGTGAGCCTGTGGCTTGCCAATGAAGCCTTTGCTGCCCTGAAAAGGCAGCAGGGGGCTATGGACATCAAAGCTACGTATAATCCACATCCCGAGAGCGGCGATATAGAACTGCCCATGCCCAAGGGCTTGAAAATGGTCTTGAGGATCGTCAGTGTCCAGGCCAGCAATGCCCTCTCCGACTATAGCTTTCCCATGGGCCTGATCAATGTGCATGAGGATCGCAGTTTTTACGAAAAACAGGTGGAAGCCCATATCAGCTCGCCCATAGCCTATGCGGATTTGCCCAAGGACTGGCAAGCCAAGATTCACATCGAAAATCCCCAAGCGTGTAGCTTCTACTTTATCGGCAAGTACGAAGTCAGCACGGCGCAGTGGAATGCCGTCATGGACAGCACGGACAGCAAGGAGCGCGGGGACCTGCCCAAGACAAATGTGTCCTGGTACGACATCCAGCTTTTTTTACAAAAGTATAATGAATGGCTTTTGACCCAGCACACCGCCGTCATGCCTGTGGTGGAAAATGCGCCCTTGTATTTTCGCCTGCCCACAGAGGCGGAATGGGAATTTGCCGCCAAGGGCGGTTCTCAGCCTCGTGAAGCCGCGCATAAAGACGTATTCATCGACGATTCCAAAAAACTCGAGGATTACGCCGTGTTTGGGGCGAGCTATGACCAGCCCCAGCCCATTGGCAGCAAAACCCCCAACAAACTGGGTATGTATGACACGAGCGGTAATGTGGCGGAATTTGTCCAGGATCGCTTCCGCTATACAGTCGTGGAAAATCTGCCTAACGGCGAGCGCCAGCGGCGTCTGCACGGCTCTCAGGGGGGCTTTGTGGCCAAGGGCGGCAGCTTCGTGTCCTCCCTAGAAGAGCAGGTCTATCCGGGCAAAAGGGAAGAGATGGCGATGTTTGACAAGCAGCCGGACGGAACTTGGCTGCCCCATCGTGCGCGTTCCCTAGGACTGCGCCTTGTGCTTGGATCCATCAACATCCCGGGCGTGCGCAAGGCCAAAGCCCTGGCGGGCATGGCCAAAACACAGAGCGATCTGCCTTCAGCCCAGTCCGAACAAAATACGCCCAACAGCGACACAGAGAAACCAGCCCAGGCAGTGGCGAAAAATCAGCCAGTGGATATTGATGTGAATGGCAATCCTCTGGAAGAATTGGAGAAAATTATCCATTCCTCCGCATCGCCAGTGATGATTTCCAATCTTGAACAGTTCCGAGAATTGCTCAAGGACTACAATACCGCCTTGGAAAAAGAACGCGACCAAAGCCTTCTCAGCAGCATGCGTTCTTCCGTGTATAAAGCTGACAGTTTTAAGAATATTGCCTTCAGGTTTTTTGAGGGCTATCACAAAGTGGCCGAACTTGAGAAAAAAGGCATTTTATCCCCCGAGAAAAAGAAGGAGTACATGGCCGTCGTTGACGAACACTACAAAAATCTTGAGATTTCCACCAATGACTATAAACTTAATGGCGTCAATGCCATTGCGCAACACAAAAAAAACACTGTGGATGCAAAACTGGCGCAACTCAGAAATGAATATAATGGCCAAGGACAGTTTTATCAATTATTCAGAAAAAACATCACGATGTTTGCCACCCATGTGGATCTTGTGCGCAAAAATGGCATTGAAAAATTGTCCAATGCCATGATTTGGAAGCAAGCTCTTCCGCCACAAATGTACGAACTCCTTGTGCGCTACAGGAAGCAGCAATGACCTTTGCCATTCTCAGCAGATGAGGCCAGGGGCGTGAGCAAGAAATTTTCCTATGCGCAGGAAGTCTGTGTCAAGGCCGTGGGCAAGGCCCTGCACCAAGCAGGTATGCTTTGGCCGCGTTGCCGTGTGGGCGTCGCCGTATCCGGCGGTGTAGACAGTTTTGTCCTTCTGCAATGCCTGCGTCTGCGCCAACGCATCGTGCCCTTTCCCTTTGAACTCATGGCCCTGCACGTCAATCCTGGCTTTGCCGCAGACAGCCATGCTGGTTTTTTGCCCTGGCTGGCCGCTCAGGGCATTGCCAGCCATGTGGAAGTCAGTACGCACGGCCCGCAAGCCCATTCGGAAGAAAATGTGAACCGTTCTGCCTGCTTCCGTTGCGCCTGGCTGCGCCGCAAAAGGCTGTTTGAGCTTTGCGCCCAGTACGGGCTGACCCATTTGGCCTTGGGCCACAATGCTGACGACCTCGTGCAGACTTTTTTTCTCAACTTATGCCGCAACGGCAGGGTGGAAGGCATGGGCATGAACGAATCCTTCTTCAAGGGCAGTCTGCGCCTCATTCGCCCGCTCTTGCTGGTGGAAAAAAAGACCATTCTCAAGGCAGCGCGCTGCTGGCAACTGCCCACATGGGACAATGCCTGCCCCTCGGCTGGCCATACCGGACGCAGTCACATGGCGGAAACTTTGGAACACGTCTATGCCGCCATCAAAGATGCCCGGCGCTGCGTCAGGAATGGCCTGACGCGCTGGCAGCTGGGACAGGCATGCCGCACGGAGTGAAACGGGCATTTGATGCGACGCAAGGACGGCAACGGCGAGGGCAGTACCGAAAACGTCTGCTGAACGCAAGACAAAAGGAAAAGAGCATGGAACATCAGCCAGGATGCGCACAGGGCATAGACCAACACGAGCATGGTACGAAGGGCCAGAACACAGAGGATCGGCCAATCCAGGGAGAACACAACGAGGACTGCCCTGCCCGACACATTGTGACCATACGCATGCATTCCGGCCTGGCCGGGGACATGTTTCTGGCCGGTCTGCTGCGCCTCACGGGCCAGACGGCAGAAGCCCTCAACGAGAAGCTCACCGCAATCATGCCGGAACTGGCCGGAAGTGTGCGGCTGGAGCGCAAGCAGGTGGCCCATGTGGGCGGCTGGACGGCCAAGGTCTCCTTGCCGCCGCAGCACACGCACCGCAGCCTGGCAGACGTGCGCGCCATTATCCAGGCCAGTGGCCTGAGCCAGGCGGGCAAAAGTCTCGCCCTGCGCGCCTTCACCTTGCTGGCCGAGGCCGAGGCCAAGGTTCACGGTCTGGAACCTGAGGAAGTACACTTTCACGAAGTGGGGGCCTTGGACAGCATCCTGGATACCTGCTTGAGCTGCGAACTCTATGCCCAGCTTGCGCCAGCACGTCTTGTGGCCAGCCCCCTGCCCGTGGCCGATGGCTCCATTGCCTGCGCGCACGGCGTGATCCCCTTGCCCGCGCCCGCGGTACTTGAAATGCTCGAAGGCATTCCCGTGCGTCCCTTTGCGGCAGTGGGGGAAACCGTCACGCCCACGGCCCTTGCCCTGCTGCGCGCCCTGGGGGCAGACTTTGGCCCCTGGCCCTCAATGCGCGTGCAACGTCAGGCCCTGGTCTATGGCAGTCGCGAGTTCCCCGGCGTGCCCAATGGCGCCCTCTTTGCCCTGGGCAGCCCCATGTCAGGTTAATCTAAGCCAAAGGCAGCTGGCTGCACAGGGGCGCAAAAGCCGGGGATAGGCGCGCAAAAGCCGGGGATGCCGAAAGCGTTTTGACGGGTACGTTGCCAAGCGTGTTTTGACGTTCGATGACGCCTTACCTCCTGCGGCTCTGGGCAAGGTCACCCTGCGTTAGATTTCTGGCGGTGCCAGGGGGGGCAGGATCTGCTCCAGGGCATGGCCGATTGCCAGCAATTCCGCTTCCGCAAAAGCCTTGCCCATGAGCTGCATGCCCACGGGCAGATGGCTGTTGGCGCCTAGGCCCACAGGCATGGACAGGCCGGGCAGTCCGGCCAAATTGAGCGAAAGGGTGTAGGCATCCATGAGGTACATCTGCAAGGGGTCATCCGCGTGGCTGCCCAGATCCCAAGCCGTGACCGGAGAGACTGGCGTCCACAGGGCGTCGCATTGGTTAAGGGCCGCCAGGTACTCGTCGCGGATGATGCGCCGCACTTGCGCTGCTTTGCGGTAGTAGGCGTCGTAATAGCCGGAAGAAAGCACATAGGCGCCCAGCATGATGCGCCGCTTGACCTCCTGCCCAAAGCCTTCCGTACGCGAACGCACATAGAGTTCTTCCAGATTGCTCACAGGACTGGCACGACGACCATAGCGCACACCGTCATAGCGCGCTAGGTTGGAGCTGGCCTCGGCCATGGCGATGATATAATAGGTGGCAATGGCCGCCTCCGTGTGCGGCAAACGCACGTCCACCAATTCCGCACCGTGGGCTTCGGCCTTGTCCATGGCCTGGCGGCAGGCATCGCGCACTTCGGCATCGAGACCAGGGCCAAAAAATTCCCTGGGAATGCCCAAACGCGTTCCCTTGAGGCTTTTGCCTTGGAGCAGGGCGGCGTAGTCTTCGCTAGGCCGCGGGGAGCTGGTGGCGTCGCGTTCGTCGTGACCGGCAATGACGGAAAGGACGTGGGCACAATCCGCCACAGTGCGCGTCAATGGACCTACTTGATCCAGGGAGGAGCCGTAGGCAATGACGCCGTAGCGGGAGACTCGGCCATAGGTGGGCTTGAGTCCCACGCAGCCACAGAGGGCGGCTGGTTGGCGGATGGAACCGCCCGTATCCGTGCCCAGTGAGGCAAAGCACTGACCGACCGTCACCGAAGCGGCTGATCCGCCGCTGGAACCGCCCGGCGCCTTGCGCAGATCGCGGGGATTGTGCGTTGTGTGGTAGGCCGAATTTTCGGTACTGGAACCCATGGCAAATTCGTCCATATTGGCCTTGGCCACAATCACGGCACCGGCCTCGCGCAACTTTTGCACGGCAAAGGCGTCGAAACAGGGCACATAGTTTTCCAGGATGCGCGATGCCGCCGTGGTGCGCAGCCCCTTGGTGGAGAGGGCATCTTTCACGGTCACAGGCACACCCCACAAGGGCCTGGCGGGATCGGGGCCAGCCTTGTCCAGAGCAGCGGCCAGGGCTAAAGCCCCCTCCTCGTCAACAGTGATCAGGGCCGCCACACGCGCCTCGGTGGCGGCAATACGCGCAAGGCAGGCTTTGGTAACTTCCACGGCGCTGAGGGTACCCTTATGCAGGGCGCAAGCTACCTCGGTGAGAGAAAGCGAACAAATATCAGTCATACGAAAACCCTATACAATACGGGGGACGATAAAGCATGCGTCGTCGGCTTGCGGGGCATTGGCCAGAATTTCTTCTCGTTGACGACGCGTGACGGCCAAATCCGCACGCAAGCTGCCACTGTGTTGCACAGGACTATAGAGCGGTTCCACATGCGCGGTGTCCACATGCGAGAGAATATCCATGTAGCGCACAATGTCGCCCATCTGTCGCGCAAAACGCGCCTGCTCCTCTTCCGTCACCCTGAGTCGGGAGAGCGTGGCCATATGCACCACGGCTTCTCGGCTGATGTCCTTGGTATCTGTCATGGCTGGTATTCCTTCTTCCCACCGCCTATTGGGGGTCGGGCAGGCTGAGCTTGTACGAGGGCCGTGGCGAGCTGCGCATGATGGGCGCACTCACGGGCGTCGGCGGCACATGTTGCGGCGTCATGACGCCCTGGGGCAGGGCTTGCGGCGCTGGCACGGGCTGTGTCGGCATGGGCTGGGGCAGGGACTCGTGCGTGGACTGCCCAGGCTGGGGCAGGGACGCAGGAGCTTCCTGGCCTTCCGGCGGCAGGGACGCTTCACGGCTCGCATCGTCAACCAAGGGCTGGCTCTCAGCCTCTGGCGCTGGCTGCGCGTTCGTTCGGCTAAGCTGCATATCGCTAGGGTTGGCCGGTTTCATGCCCGAAGCCGTAACCTTGAAGACATAAAGTTTTTGATGGGCAATACCTGCCTCGTCCCAGGAAATGGGTGCCATGCCCCAAAGCATACGCGAGGCACGGCGGGCAGCGGCGCTCACCTCTTTGCTGTCCGGGCGCGCATAGAGGTTGAGGGATGCGCCGAAGCGGGCAAAGTCATAGCCCAGGGCGACCCACAAATCCACACCAGGTGCGCGCAGGGCCTTGGGCGCCTGCATGGGGTTCCAGGCGCCGGGAAAGACGGCCAGGGCGTAGCGATGGGCCTGGGGGACGGTTTTGCCCGAAAGCCCCTGCTCCCACAAGGCCGTGCCCAAGAGCATGAGCCGGTTTCCGCCCTTGCGCTGGAGGCTTGGGGAGAGCAACTGCATGTTTCTCCAGGAATCGGGCAGGAACAGGGCCTCAAAGGCCGTTCGCAAGCCGGTATTGCCGTTTTCGCCGCCGGCCTGGAAGAGGGAGGCCAGGGCCGAATCCCAGGAAGCCCTGTCGCCGGGATTATAGGCGGCCTTCTGCAGAACCAGGTTGCGGGCCGCAAGCTTTTGTTCCAAGAGTCCAACCATGCGCGTGCCGTACATGTCGGCTGGATAGAAGGCGCCATAGGTCTGGATATGCATGCCGTCGCTGATGAAATTGACAAGGGCATCCACCTGATCCTGGGGGCTGGGGAAGAAACGCCAGGCGCGTACGCCTTCGTCCTGCTGCTCCAAGGAGGGCACAAAGGCAAAGAAGGCGCGTTTGTCCAGGTTGTGGCTCGTCCGTGCCTGGGCAAAAACGCGTCCCTGCAGCGGCCCGCCCACCACGACACATTCCGCCGGCAAGGCATCCAACTTCTGCAACCAGTCGGGCGCACCGCTGTCGATCATCTGCAAGCGCATTTTTTGGCCCTTGAGGGCCATTTCTGACTGCGCCAGGCGTGCGCCCTTGGTGATTTTGCCGCCAATGGCGGCCAGTTGGCCCGTAGAAGGCAAGGCCAAGACGACGCAAGGGCCAGCGGGAGAGGGCTGCGGCGGCTTGGGGCTGGGCTTGGGTCCAAGGGGCAGGGCGCATCCGCCCAGGAGAGCTGCCAGGAGCAGGCAGAAGAGAATAGGAAGGCACATGTTGCGGCGATAACTTGGCATCAAAAAATCCTTTGTATGAACAAAAGCAAAAAAGTCCGGCTGGGAAACCGGACTTTTTTTGTAGTACAGGCGGCGTACGCTTGCAAGCCTATGCAGGCAGCCTGGAATTATTTTTTCACTTCGGTATAGTCCGCATCCACAACGTCGTCGCCGCTGGCGTTGCCCTGCGTGGCTCCGGCACCTGGCTGCGGCCCGCTGGCCGTCTTTTGCTGATAGAGCAGTTCCGACATTTTGTGTGAAGCCTTGGCCAGCTCGTCGGCGGCGGCATTGATGGCCGCAGTGTCTTCGCTGTCCAATTGCTTGCGCAAGGCAGCGATCTTGCTTTCAATGTCGCTCTTCACGGCGGCGTCGACCTTGTCGCCCAAGTCGGACAAGGATTTCTCCGTGCCATAGATCAGGCTGTCCGCCTTGTTGCGCGCTTCGATGACTTCTTGTTTTTTCTTGTCGTCGCTGGCATGGGCTTCGGCCTCGCGCACCAGGCGCTGAATATCTTCTTCGGACAGGCCAGAAGAAGCCGTGATGCGGATGGATTGCTCCTTGCCGGTACCCATGTCCTTGGCCGAAACGTTCACGATGCCGTTGGCGTCGATGTCAAAGGAAACTTCAATTTGCGGTACGCCGCGCGGCGCCGGCGGAATGCCGGCCAGGTCAAAGCGGGCCAGGGTCATGTTGTCAGCGGCCATGGGCCTTTCGCCCTGGAGAACATGAATGGACACCGAAGGCTGATTGTCCGAAGCCGTGGTGAAGACCTGACTCTTGCGCGTGGGGATGGTCGTATTGCGCTCAATCAGCTTCGTGAACACCCCGCCCATGGTTTCAATGCCCAGAGAAAGCGGCGTCACGTCCAGCAGAAGCACATCCTTGACATCGCCTGTAAGAATGCCGCCCTGAATGGCTGCGCCCATGGCCACCACTTCGTCCGGGTTCACGGAGCGGTTGGGTTCCTTGCCAAAGAATTCGCCCACGACTTTCTGCACCAGGGGCATACGCGTCATGCCGCCCACGAGAATGACTTCGTCGATCTGCGAGGCCTGCATGTTGGCGTCGGCCAGGGCTTTTTTACACGGCTCAATGGTGCGCTGTACGAGGTCATCCACTAAGGATTCCAGCTTGGCGCGACCGATCTTGATGAGCATGTGCTTGGGCCCATTTTGGTCAGCCGTAATGAAGGGCAGATTGACTTCCGCTTCCATAGAGGTGGACAGGTCTTTCTTGGCCTTTTCAGCGGCTTCTTTCAAACGCTGCAGGGCCATGCTGTCCTTGGAGAGGTCAATGCCGTTTTCTTTGCGGAATTCCTCAACCAAAAAATTGATGACGCGCTGGTCGAAGTCTTCGCCGCCGAGGAAGGTGTCGCCGTTGGTGGCGCGCACTTCCACGACGTTGTCGCCCACTTCGAGGATGGAAATATCAAAGGTGCCGCCGCCCAAATCGAAGACGGCAATTTTTTCATTGGCCTTTTTATCGGCTCCGTAGGCGAGGGAAGCGGCAGTAGGTTCGTTGATAATACGCTTCACATCCAAGCCGGCAATACGACCAGCGTCCTTGGTGGCCTGACGCTGGGCATCGTTGAAATAGGCCGGTACGGTAATAACCGCCTCGCTGACGGTTTCGCCCAAATAGGCTTCCGCATCTGACTTCAGCTTGGCCAGGATCATGGCCGAAATTTCAGGGGCGCTGTAGGTGCGTCCGTCCACTTCCACGCCAGCGTCGTCATTGGCGGCCTTGACAATGGCATAGGGCGAATGCTCTTTCCAATGATCTACCTCAGGCGCGGCGTATTTGCGGCCCATGAGTCTCTTGATGGCGAAAATGGTACGCTTGGGATTGGTTACGGCTTGACGCTTGGCAATGTCGCCCACCAGTCGTTCCTTATCCGTAAAGGCCACAACCGAGGGCGTGGTGCGTCCGCCTTCGGGATTGGTAATGCATTTGGGATCCTTGCCCTCCATCACATACACGCAGGAGTTGGTGGTGCCCAGGTCAATGCCGATAATTTTGGACATATGTCATCCTCCTCAGGGAATCTTCTTGCGAGAGCACGTCGGCCATGTCGCTGGCTTGTGCTGCTGAAACATGTGCGTCCTGAATGCAACGCGCACAATAAGTAAGTCTTTCTGCGTCCTCGTCCAGTATTCTCGAAAAAATTTCCCAAAAAATTTTTTGGCCCAAGTCGCAGACAGCGGTTTTGTTCGGTTCTTGACGAGGAGAAAGGCAGGGCCTGCCGCAGTTTTGGCCCTCAGTGGAATAAGTTCTTTCCTTTTCTTTCAATACGGGCTAAAAGAGATGCCCTTTTTGACAGAAAACTGTTGCTGTCCTTCGCCAAGGAGATCGTATCCCATGAGCAAAAAATTGACTGTTGCCGTTGTCGGTGCCACGGGTGCCGTGGGCAGAGAAATGCTCAAAACCCTGCATGACCGCAATTTCCCCGCTTCCCAAGTGCTTGCCTTTGCCTCTGCCAGGTCCGAAGGCGCCAAGGTTCCCTTTGGAGACAAGGAAATCGTGGTTCACGAGTTGAAAGAAGATGTGTTCAATGGCGTTGATTTGGCCATTTTTTCGGCTGGTGGTGCCACGTCCCTGAAATTTTCCCCACATGCTGCCCATGCCGGCTGTGTGGTGGTGGACAACTCGGCAGCCTGGCGCATGGACGAGCGTTGTCCCCTGGTTGTGCCCGAGGTGAATGCCCACGCCCTGGAAGGGCACAAGGGCATCATTGCCAATCCCAACTGTTCCACAATCCAAATGGTCGTGGCGCTCAAGCCCATTCACGATGCCGTCACAATCAAACGCATTGTCGTTTCCACTTACCAGGCTGTTTCCGGAACAGGCCAAAAAGGCATCATGGAGTTGGAGCAACAAGTGCGCGACATGTTCAATGGCCGCGACCCCGAATGCAAGACCTATCCCTATCGCATTGCCTTCAATATCCTGCCGCACATCGACATCTTCCTGGACAATGATTACACCAAGGAAGAAATGAAGATGGTCAACGAAACGGTAAAGATTTTCGAGGATCCTTCTGTCAAGGTGACGGCCACCTGCGCCCGTGTGCCCGTATTTTACTGCCATTCCGAATCCGTGAACATCGAAACGGAAAAAAAGATGACGGCCAAGGAGGCACGCATTCTGCTTTCACAAGCGCCGGGGGTGCGCGTCTTCGACAATCCGCGCGAACTCATGTACCCCATGCCGGGCTATTGCGTCGGCGAGGACGCCACCTTTGTGGGGCGCATTCGTGAGGACGAGAGCATTGACAATGGCTTGAACATGTGGATTGTGGCCGACAATGTGCGCAAGGGAGCGGCCCTCAATGCGGTGCAGATCGCCGAGGAGCTGCTCAAGCGCGATCTCGTGCGCGTGACGGACAGAAACGTTTTCCTGCAGTAAGCACACTATGGATCACCACGACTGGCAAGCCTTCTGGCCTGCCAGCGTGTCCAGATGTTGGGCGCGGACGATCGTAGCTCACCTCTCGTGCGGCACTCGCAAGAACGCAGCGCAAGAATTTCTTGCTTTTTTGCCTTTCTTGCTCCACAATCTCATTGGCTTCCAGGGCAGGCATTGTCGCCTGACTTCAAAGATACATGGATAGTTTGGGGAAGCATAGACGTCATGTGTCATTGACGCGCTCGTAGCTCAGTTGGATAGAGCATCAACCTCCTAAGTTGGGGGTCGCAGGTTCAAATCCTGCCGGGCGCACCAAATAAATCAAGGGTTTACGGGAAATTGCCGTAAAGCCTTTTGGATTTTGTGCCGCTCCTGTGCCGCCTTTGAAAATCTGTGCCGCTTTGTGCCGCCCCCCCCTACTTCCGGCAAGAGGGTGAAAGTTTCACCTTGTCCAAAACCGCGTACCCAGGATATTTTTTTCATCTTTCTGCAAGGCCGTCATCACGGTTCTCACGCACATGTACTATGTGCAACCTGGCACACTTTCTTTCCTGCAAGGGGTTTCGCCCATTGGTCTCTATAGTATAGATACCCCATTGCAGTGCATATGACGGTCTCGCCCATGGGGTACAAACACTATTTGTACCCCCAGGTCACCGCTTCATGAGGTCTTTGATGCCAATACCGTCGATCTTTTCAACAAGAGCCTCATAAAAGCGTTCAAGTGCCTTCGCGACAGCCAGGCGAACGGCCTCTTCGTTCACAATACCAGGGTTTACAGGCATGTATCTTCTCCTTCTGCAATTTTACTCCTGAAAGGACTGAGGGTGCTTTGTACAATGTTCGAGGAAAACTACTACCTGGAATGCGTCACAAGGACAAACACGTACTATGCTTTCAAGGTCAGGGCATTTTTTTCATTTACCACTATCTCTAAAAAACGGTGCGCGCTAGTTCCCCTGTTCCGTTTCGTTTTGACCAGGGAGTTTCCCTCTGCTGCAGCGATGACGGAACTGCCGACAGCAAAAGCCAAACCTACAGGCACGGCGTTGCCTATTTGTCTGTATTGATCCGCCGTCGTACCCTCGAAAATCCAAGTATCAGGAAATTGTTGTATTCTCGCGTACTCTTTTACAGAAAGAGGGCGGTTTTTTGACGGATGACACATCATGGTCGCCTTCTGCACAGGCGATGTGACAAGCGTCGGGGATGGCTGTGCATAATCGAGCCTTCTATAGAAGCCGACCTTGCCGCCGCCGCTTGCATAGGCTCCGCCCATAGCCTTGCGCAGCAGATGCTCGGGCAGAGATTTCCAATTGCCCCCTTCTGGCACCATCTTCAGAAATTCGAGGCGTTCAGAGCTGAACTGGGCGCAGAGGCCAGGGGCGTCTTCAATATCTGCAATAGCTTGGCGCAAAGTTCTCCAGCGCATGTCAGCCTGCTGATGTCGCTCGAAATGCGTGGGCACAGGCAGAAAAATATCCTCTGCATCACGTGTACCAATAATCACAAGACGTTCGCGAAACTGCGGCGTGCCGTATTCCACGGCATCCAGCAGGCCATGCACGGTCATATAGCCGATTTTGCGAAATTCCCCGAGTATGACTTCAAGAACGCTACCAGGCCTGCCGCCGGGATTAACAGAGCTGGACACAATACCTTTGACGTTTTCAAAGATGAAAAATCTGGGACGGATATGATCCACAATGCGGACAAAATCCGCAAAAAGGCTTCCTCGGGGGTCGTTGATGCCCATGCGCTTGCCAGCAGTGGAAAAGGGCTGGCAGGGCGGTTCGCCACAGACAAGAAAAGGTGTACCTTTGTCAAGCTTGGCCCGTGCAAGAAGGTCGCTCGCAGAAATATTGCGTATATCACCGCAATACACAGGACGACCGTTTGCTTCCATAGTGGAGCAACATTGCGGATCAACATCCTGTCGCAGGACGATATCTATCCCCGCGCGCTCAAGCCCGAGATCCAAACCTAGAGCGCCGCTAAAAAGAGAAATTGCTGCACGCATGTCAGAAACCTACATGAAGCCCAACTATCTATCAAGACGCCCTACATCCCAATGCTTGTCGTGCGCACTCTGGCAAGCCTTTTTTTTTCAAAGTAAGCGACATTGCTTAAGTTCCATCCAGTCGGCTTCCCCTTTGGGGACAATGCTTACGGAGATTGTGCCTAACGCTGTCCGTCTGTTCCTGCTGCCTTACCGCGCCTTGGCTCGCAACAGCCATGTTCCGCTGGCGATGAAGACGCACAAGCCCAGGATGAGCAGCAAGGCATGTTCCAGGCCATAGTGCAGGGCCAATCCACCCAAGGACGGCGGAAAGAACAGCGCGCCGCTATAGCCCATGACGGAGATGACGGCGCTCGCTGCGCTGGGAGCCACGCCAGGGCAGTCTCCGGCTCGGCTGAAGAGCATGGGTACCAGCGGGCCAAGCCCCAAGCCCATTGCGGCGTAGCCGCAGAGGCACAGGCCAGGCCAGGGGGCGAAAATGACACAGCTCATGCCGACACATGCCAGCAGCGCACCGGCCAGGCCCAAGGGAAAATCGCCCAGCCGCGCACGCAAGGCATCGCCGCAAAACCGGCAACAGAGCATGGCCGTGGAAAATATGCCGAAGACGAGGGCCGCCGTCTGTTCACTGGCTCCTTTGGCGGTATAGAGGAGCAGGCTGCCCCATTCGGCCACGGAACCTTCCACGGCATAGCAAGCGAGGGCCATGATGCCGCAACACCAGACGAAGAGGGGCAGGGCAAGCGCGCCCTGGCGGGCCGCGCTGTCTGGCCGCTGCACAAGGCTGTCCGGGGCCAGCCCACGTGCCGCCAGGGGCAGGCCCAGGCCGTAGAGGACTGCCAGACTTGCCAGGTTGGGCCAAACCCCAAGCTGTAGCGCAGCAAAGACGGCCCCGCCCAAGGAACCCAACAGCCCGCCCAGGCTGTAGCAGGCGTGCAGCAGGGACATGCAGCGTCGTCCGGCGCGGTGTTCCAGCTGAATGCCCTGGGTATTCATGGCCACATCGGCCAGCCCTACGCCAAGCCCCACGAGCGCCCCCAGGGCGGCCAGACCCTGCACCGTAGCGGTCAGCGCACACAAGGGGAGGAATATCAGGTAGCAGAGCGTGGCCGCGCAGAGCAGGACACGGCTGCCAACCTTGCTCACCAGCCACGGTGCCAGAAGCAGGCCAGCCAGGCCAGAGATGCCAAAGCAGAGGAGGATGAGTCCGATGTGGGCGTCGTTGGCGCCTACCTGGGCCTTGAGGGCGGGCATACGCGCAGTGAAGGCGCCGTAAGCCAGTCCTGGGCCTGCAAAGAAGAAGGCACATGCGCGGCGTGCCCGGACATAGGTTGCAGCATTCATCCCCCCAGGCTATGCGAGGGGGACAGCTTTGGCAAGGTGGCAGTGCCAAGGCACAGGCCGTTTTTGCCCTTTTCGACAAAATTTGCCGAGACAATCCCCTTGGCAAGGATGACAACCTGCAATAAACTTGATATAGTAAAAACAGTTTAGAGTAGCATGTGCAAGATACATGGGCAGATTTCGGCCCCAGAAGATACCATCCGGGAAGGAGTCTCTATGGCAAGTCAAGCGTTGATTAAGGATTTTGAGGAGTTATTGGGCAAAGACAATGTCTTCAGCTCCGAAGCTGACCGCATGAGCTATTCGTATGACTCAGCGGTGTTGCCGCCGGTCATGCCCGCGTTGGTGATCCGTCCCACCACCAGGGAGCAGCTCAGCGCCTGCGTGAAAAAACTGTATGACAATGGCATCCCCATGACGGTGCGCGGTTCGGGAACCAACCTTTCTGGTGGTACCATTCCCGACAAGTCTGACACGGTTGTCATCCTGACCACGGGACTCAACCGCATCCTGGAAATCAATGTCAACGACCTCTATGCCGTGGTGGAGCCTGGCGTGATCACCGCCCAGTTTGCCGCCGCCGTGGAGAAAAAAGGCCTCTTTTACCCGCCGGATCCGGGTTCACAGAACGTGTCCACCCTGGCCGGAAACATTGCCGAGAACGCCGGCGGTCTGCGCGGCCTGAAATATGGCGTCACCAAGGATTATGTCATGGGCGTTGAGTTCATCGACGCCACGGGTGCCACGGTCAAATCCGGCTCACGCACGGTCAAATGCGTGACCGGCTACAATCTGGCCGGTCTCTTGGTGCAGTCCGAGGGCACGCTGGGCGTGATCAGCGAGGCCGTCCTCAAATTGGTGCCGCCGCCCAAGGCCCAGCGCGCCTGTATGGCCGTCTTTGCCGACGTGCAGGATGCCGCCGACGCCGTTGCCGGCATCATTGCGGCCCACGTCGTGCCCTGTACGTTGGAATTTCTGGACAACAATACCATCGTGCGCGTGGACGACTACACCAAGGCCGGTCTGCCGCGCGAAGCCGGCGCCATCCTGCTCATCGAGGTTGACGGACATCCGGCTCAGGTTGAAGACGACGCCATAGCCGTGGAAAAGGTTCTCAAGGAAAACAAGGCCATAGCCGTCCACATCCCCAAGGACGCGGATGAAAAATTCAAGCTCTGGGAAGCCCGACGCGCCGCCCTGCCCGTGCTGGCACGTTGCCGTCCCACCACGGTGCTGGAAGACGCCACTGTGCCGCGTTCGCAGATTCCGGCCATGGTCAAGGCCGTCAATGACATTGCCGCCAAATACCGCCTGGAAGTGGGCACCTTTGGCCATGCCGGGGACGGCAATCTGCATCCCACCTTCCTCTGCGATAAGCGCGACAAGGATGAATTCCATCGCGTGGAAGAGGCCATTGACGAAATGTTTGACGTGGCCATCAAGCTCAAGGGCACACTCTCGGGAGAACACGGCATCGGCACGGCCAAGGCCAAGTGGATGGAGAAGGAAACGTCGCGCGGCACGATCTTGTTCTCGCAGCGTCTGCGTCGGGCTCTCGATCCCAAGGGACTGCTCAACGCCACGAAGCTGGTGGGCATCTAGTTTTGGCCTGAGGGTTCTGCATTGAGGAAACAGCCTCCGGCTGCCCTGCGGTTCGGAGTAAAAGGGCACGCTCTCCACGGCGAGAGGGCGTGCCAGTACAGCAAAGAGAGCTTAGTAACCGCTCCAGGAGCGTTGCATGACTACATTGCACGAACTGGCCCAGCGCCTCATGACGCTGGACGACAGGATTACCGACTGCATGAAATGCGGCATGTGCCAGGCCGTATGCCCCATGTTTGGCGCCACGGGCATGGAAGCCGACGTGGCGCGCGGCAAACTGGCGCTCATTGACAATCTCGCCCACGAGATGTTGAAAAATCCAGCGGCAGTGGCCGAGAAATTGGGCCGCTGTCTCTTGTGCGGCTCCTGCCAGGCGGCCTGCCCGCCAGGCGTCAAGATCATGGAAGTCTTCATGGAAGCCCGTGAAATCGTTAATGAATTTCTCGGACTGCATCCGGTGAAGAAGATGATCTTCCGTACCCTGTTGGCCAAACCTGGTCTCTTCAACTTCGCCATGCGCGTGGGTGCGCCCATGCAGGGCTTGGTCTTCAGCAAGAGCGGGGACGCCCAGGGCACGGTCTGCGCGCCCTTCCTGAATTTCATGCTCGGCGACAGGCATATTCACCCCTTGGCCAAGACGCCTGTCCACGCGCGCTATGGAGCGCTGGACGAGCCGCGTACGCCAGGTGGTCTCAAGGTGGCCTTCTTCCCCGGTTGTGTGGGCGACAAGATGTACACCGAGATGACCGAGGCCTGTCTCAAGGTCTTACGCTATCACAAAGTGGCCGTCTTCATGCCCAAGGGCCTGACCTGCTGTGGCATCCCGGCTCTTTCCTCGGGCGATGTCACGGGTATGCTCAAGCAGCTCGAAGCCAACGTCAAAGCCTTGCGCAATGGGGATTACGACTATGTTTTGAGTCCCTGCGGTTCCTGCACGGCCACCATCAAGGAGTACTGGCCGCACTATGCGCACCGTCTCGGCATCGAGGAAAAGGATGCCATTGCCCAGATCGCGGCCAAGGCCATGGACATCAATGCCTTCTTGGTGGACGTCCTCAAGGTGCAGGCTGCCGAGCCTACAGCCGGAGCCATGAAGGTGACCTACCACGACTCCTGCCATCTCAAGAAATCTCTGGGGGTGGCAGCGCAACCGCGCACCGTCATCAAGGCCAATCCCGCCTACACCCTGACGGAAATGGCCGAGGCAGATCGCTGCTGTGGCTGCGGCGGATCCTTCAATCTGTTCCATTACGATTTCTCACGCAAGATCGGACAGCGCAAACGCGACAACGTGGTGGCCACGGGGGCCAGCATCGTCGCCGCAGGTTGCCCGGCCTGCATGATGCAGTTGGAAGACGTGCTTTCGCACAACAAGGATGCCGTGCGTGTGAAGCACACGGTGGAACTGTATGCGGAAAGCTTGATCTGAACGACAACGCAAGAGCAAGGAGAAGATGATGACTCAACAGGAACTGGTGGAAGCGTTTTCCGCCAAGGCGCAGGCCGTGAATGCCGTGGTGCAGGAAGTGCCCCACATGGCAGCGGCCCTGCAGTACGTGGTGGACGTGTGCGCCAACAAGGCCCCGGCCGAAATCCTGGCTGACGAGCCAGAGACGCAAAAAGGGCCTCTTGGCCCGAACAAACAGCCCACGCGTGTGCAGAAAATCGTTGCCGCGCCGCAGCTTGCCGAGGAGGATTTTGCCGCCTTGGCCAAACTTTGTGAGGAAAAAGGCTTCCTCTGCCTGCGCGACAATGTGCGCAAATACCTGGCCGGCATTGACGTGGGTGTGGGCCTGGCCGAATTGGGCGTGGCCGCCAGTGGAACATGCCTGTGCAATACGGATAATGAGGACGTGCGTCTTTCGGGCATGATCTCGGAAATTTCCGTGCTGCTCCTGAAAAAATCTGCTGTGTATCCGGATTTGCCCTCCATCGCGGACAAATTGCGCGAGCGCATGGGCTACGGCGAACCTACCTATTCGACCTTCATCACCGGGCCCAGCCGCACGGCCGATATTGAGCGTGTGGCCGCCGTTGGCGTGCATGGACCGCTGGAACTGCACATTATCCTTCTGGAGGACTAAACCATGCATGACGCCCTTGTAAGCAGATCCGGATATCACAAGGAAATAGATCAGGCCCTGGGCGACGATTTTCTGCGTCGTACCCTGGACACTTTTGCCGTGGCCTACCGCGCCAACCGTGCGGCCGTGTTCAAGGAAGTGGACGAAAAAGGTCTGATCAAGAAGGTGGCTGACGCCAAGGACTATGCCTGTCAGCACATGGAAGAACTGTACGCCAAATTCAAGGCTGAGGCCGAGAAGCGCGGCGTACATGTGCATCGGGCCAAGGACGCCGCCGACGCCAACCGCATCATTGCCGAAATCGGCAAACAGAACAAAGTCAAACGCATTGTCAAATCCAAATCCATGACCGCCGAGGAAATTCACCTCAAAACGGCCCTGGAGAAGGAAGGCTTCATTGTTGACGAGACTGACTTGGGCGAATGGATCATCCAGCTGCGCCATGAAGGTCCCTCGCACATGGTTATGCCGGCCATCCATCTTTCGCGCTATCAGGTGGCCGACGACTTTACCAAGGTGACGGGCGAGAAGCAGGACACGGACATTCAGCGCCTGGTGAAGGTGGCCCGTGTGCAGTTGCGCCGCAAGTTCATTGCTGCCGACATGGGCGTGAGCGGCTGTAACTTTGCCATTGCCGAGAACGGTGCCGTGAGTACGGTGACCAACGAGGGCAATGCGCGCATGGTGACCACCGTGCCGCGTGTGCATGTGGTTCTGGCCGGTCTGGACAAGCTCATTACCAAGATCGAGGAAGTCCTGGATGCCGTGCAGGTTCTGCCGCGCAATGCCACGGCCCAGCGCCTGACCTCCTACTTCACGCTCATGTGCGGTGCCGGCCAGTGCAATGCCGAGGGCAGCGACAATGGCCGCAAGATCATGCACGTGGTCTTCCTGGACAATGGCCGTACGCAAATCGCCAAGGATCCCCTGTTCAAACAGATCTTCCGCTGTGTGCGCTGCGGGGCCTGCGCCAATGTCTGTCCCGTCTTCCGCCTGGTGGGCGGCCACAAGATGGGCTATGTCTATATCGGTTCCATTGGCCTGATCCTGACCTACTTCTTCCACGGCCATGACCGTGCGCGCATCCTCGTGCAGAACTGCATTGGCTGCGAATCCTGCGCCAATGTCTGCTCCGGCGGCATTGAGCTGCCACGGCTGACCCGTGAGATCCGTTCGCGCCTCAATGCCGAAGAGGGCAATCCCATTGAGGGCACACTCATGAGCGCGGTGATGAAAAACCGCAAGATGTTCCACAGCCTCATGAAGTTTGCCAGCTTCTCCACCAAGCCCTTTGCCGGCGGCAGCGGCAATGCGCGTTTCATGCGCCACTTGCCCATGGCCGTCTTGGGCAAGCATGGCTACAAGGCCCTGCCGGCCCTGGCGCCCAAGCCCTTCCGCGACAAGTGGGCTGAGATCATGCCGCGGGTGCAGAACCCCAAACTGCGCGTGGCCCTCTTCGCCGGTTGCGCCCAGGACTTCATCTATCCCGAGGAATTGGAAGCCGCCGTCAAGGTTCTGGCAGCCAAGGACGTGGCCGTGGACTTCCCCATGGAGCAGACCTGCTGTGGCCTGCCCCTGGAAATGATGGGCCAGCGCAAGACGTCCATTGACGTGGCCAATCAGAACATGAACGCCTTCCGTGGCGGCAACTACGACTATATCGTCACGCTCTGTGCCAGCTGCGCCAGCCATCTCAAGCATGGCTATGCTGAGATTCTCGACGGCACCACGTCCATGCTCCAGGCCCAGGCTTTTGGCGCCAAGGTCATCGACTTCAGCTCCTTCGTCCACGACGTTTTGGGCCTGAAGCCCGAGGACTTCAACAAGTCCGACCAAAAGGTCACCTACCATGCGTCCTGCCACTTGTGCCGCAAGCTCAATGTGCACGACGCCCCTCGCGAACTCATCGCCGATGCGGCCGAGTACGTGCCTTGTGAGGAAGAGGAAGTCTGCTGCGGCTTTGGCGGCACGTATTCCGCCAAGTTCCCGGAGATCTCTGCCCAGATCCTGAACAAGAAATTGGATCATGTCCAGGCCACCGGGGCATCGCGCCTGGTCGTGGACTGCCCCGGCTGCGTCATGCAGCTGCGCGGCGGTGCCGAGAAGCGCGGTATGCACGTCAAGGTTGACCATATTGCCGAACTTTTGGCTGAGAACATCAAAAAATAATTGACCCTGTCTGCCTCGGGCTTGCAGCGGATGCGGCCACGGGGCAGACGGCTTGTCAATATCCGTGCCGCTGCCAGCGGGGGGCGTCGGCGGGAAACAGGCTTGTTTCCAGCGGAGGGGAAATACCCCGGCTTTTGGCTCTTGAAGGGAGGTTTTTTATGTCCACAGGTATGCTTGCCTTGCTTGCAATCTTACCCATTGTCGTGGCCCTGGTTCTCATGGTGGGCCTGCGCTGGCCATCCACCAGGGCCATGCCCCTGGCTTTCCTGACCGGCGCTGTGCTGGCCATTGCCGTCTGGGGGATGCCCATCCAGCATGTGGCGGCCTTGTTCGTGGAAGGCACGGTCAACGCCATCGGCGTGTTGATCATCGTCTTTGGCGCCATCCTGATCTACTACACCCTGCAGTCCAGCGGGGCCATGGAGACCATCCAGGCCGGTATGACCAAGGTCAGCCCTGACCGCCGCGTGCAGGCCATCATCGTGGGCTACATGTTCGGCGCCTTCATCGAAGGTGCCGCTGGTTTCGGTACGCCTGCTGCCCTGGCCGCGCCCCTCTTGCTGGGCCTGGGCTTCCCGCCCCTCTGCGCGGCCGTAATGTGCCTGGTCTTCAACTCCTTCCCGGTGACCTTCGGCGCCGTGGGCACGCCCGTCATCGCCGGTTTCAAAAGCCTGGCCGTGCCGGCCGGCGTAGCGGATCAACAGGCTCTTTTCCATCTTATTGGCGAGAACGTCACCCTGATGCACGGGGCCATGATCTTCATCCTGCCCATCTTCATGCTCGGCTTTATGACCCGCTTCTATGGCAAGAACAAGAGCTGGGCCGAAGGTTTTGCCGCTGCCCCCTACTGCATTCTGGCCGGCGTGATCTTTGCCATCCCCTACTACATCATTGCCTGGTTCGCCGGACCGGAAGTGCCCTCCCTGGTGGGTGGTCTTGTGGGCCTGGCCGTACTCATCTTCCTCACCAAGAAAGGCATTTGCGTGCCCAAGGGCAATTGGCAGTTTGACGAGCAGAAGGCTTGGAAGCCCAGCTGGACTGGCCAGATCGCCGCTTCTGACGTGACCGAGTACAAGGAACACATGAGCCAGTTCATGGCTTGGTTGCCCTACATCCTCTGCGGTGCCATCCTCGTGGTGACCCGTGTGCCCGCTTTC
>JAFTCE010000099.1 GCA_017454855.1 Desulfovibrio sp. | reverse complement strand
TGATTTCATTAGCATTCATAAGCAGTTATACCCCCATTTGGGAGGTAACCGTAAACAACAGAGCTGATGCAGTCAAAGTACAATGACGTTGTTTAAATTCCACCCGCCGCGTCGAGGAACCAAAAAGTCTTTTCCATGCTTTTCCTCTCAAGGATTTAAAAATGTATTATCAGCGCTGTACAGTGCGTGCAGATTTGTCTGTTTTACCGAGAAGCACGCGACTCACTGCCGTAAAGAACAGGGGCGTCAGGTACAGCCCCAGCACTGACGCAGCCAGAACGCCGCAAACAACAGTCACCCCCACTGCGTTCTGCGCTCCTGAACCTGCCCCGCTGTTGAGAGCTAGGGGCAGCACCCCCAGCATAAAGGCCAGCGATGTCATGACAATAGGCCGCAATCTCTGGCGCACTGCCTTAAGCAAAGCGGTCTGCAGCTGCATTCCTCTGGAGTGCAGTTCGCGGGCGAAGACGATAATCAGGATGGCGTTTTTTGCGGCAAGCCCCATGACGGCTAACAATCCGATATGAAAATACACGCCGTTGCTCATGCCGGAGAGCCAGGTTCCGGCAACCGCCCCCATAATGCCTGAAGGCACCACAAGCAGCACGGCCAGGGGGACGCTCCAGCTTTCATAGAGCGCCGCCAGGCACAAAAACACCGCCGCCAAAGAAAGGGCGTACAGCAATCCAACCTGCGAGCCTGCCTGCTTTTCCTGCCACGACATGCCCGTCCACTCGAAGCCAAAGCCTTCCGGCATTTCGGCGGCCAGCGCTTCCATGGCTGCCATGGCCGTGCCGCTGCTGCCGCCCGGCGCGGCCTCTCCCATGATTTTCACTGCCGGCGCACCCTGATAGCGTTCCAGTCGCGGAGAGCCCGTTCCCTCGCGAACGGAAAGAAAGGTTGGGAACGGAACCATGCCGCCCGTGGCATTGCGAACATGGTAACGATTGAAGTCGCTGGCCTGCGTGCGATAGGGGGCGTCGGCCTGCATATAGACGCGCTTGGTGCGCCCCCTGTCACTGAAATCATTGACGTAGGCTCCGCCCCAATAGGCCGCGATGGCGGCGTCAATGTCGCCTTTGTTCAGCCCGTGGGCCATGGCCTTGTCCACATCCACCGCCAGATCATACTGCACGACATCGTCCAGGCCGCCTGCCCGCACATTCGCAAGGCCGGAATGCGCCCTTGCCTGTGCCAGCATGGCATCCCGCGCGGCCATGAGGGCTTCGTGCCCGCGACCTGTCAGATCCATGAGTTCAAATTCAAAGCCCGCCGAACGGGCCATTTCCCGGATAGTGGCCGGACGGAAAAAGATGATACGTGCCTCCGGCACATCACGAAAGCGCGATTGCAGCCGTTTCTGGATGGCTGCCACCTGAGCTTCCGGTGTTTTCCGCCTATCCCAGTCATTCAGGACGATATAAAGCTGGCCTACATTCTGCCCCGCGCCAAAAAAGGAATAGCCCGCCACGGTGAGCAAATTTTGCACCACGTCTCTTTCCTGCGTGAGGATGTGCTCGCGAATGCCTTTCAGCACCGCCTCTGTGCGTTCCATGCTGGCTCCTGGAGGCAGCTGGACAAAGCCGTAAAAAGCTCCCTGGTCTTCTTCAGGCACAAAAGATGTGGGCAGACGAAGCAGGAGAAAGATTGTTACGGCCAATCCCAGGGCGAAGGCGACGAACACCGGCCAGGGGTGTCGCAAAAGCGCACGCACCTGTGCCGTGTAACGGGCGGCGCAGCGGTCAAAAATCCGATTGAATGCGACAAAGACACGGTTTCGCGCTGGATGGGGGCGCAGCATGGTCGCGCAGAGCGCCGGAGACAGCGTCAGGGCCACCAAGGCGGAAAGAACCATGGCCGTGACAATGGTGATGGAGAACTGACGATAGATGATGCCCACCGAACCGGGCATGAAGGCCATGGGGACAAAGATGGACGCGATGACGAGCGCCACTCCCACGAGGGCTCCGCGTATTTGCCGCATGGAGAGGCGCGTGGCTTCCAGCGGCGGCAATCCGTCATCGACCATAAGCCTCTCGACGTTTTCCACCACAACTATAGCGTCGTCCACCAGAAGGCCAATGGCCAAAACAATGCCGAACATAGTGAGCGTATTGACGCTCATGCCAAAGAGCGCCAGCACGGCAAACACGCCAAGCAACACGACCGGAATGGCGATCATGGGAATGAAGGTGGCCCGCCAGTTCTGAAGGAAAAGAAACATGACAAGACACACCAGCACCACGGCCTCAACAAGAGTACGATAGACCTGCCGGATAGAGATCTCCACAAAAGGCGTCGTGTCGTAGGTGATGATATAGTCCATGCCGGGCGGGAAAAAGGCGGACAGTTCACTGATTTTCGCTTTGATTGCCCTCGCCGTTTCTACGGCATTGGCGCCGGGAGCCAAGCCGAAGATAAGTGAGGCTGCGGGCTGCCCGTTGATGCGAGTGACATTGTCGAAGCGTTCTCCGGCAAGCTCCACGCGGGCCACCTGTGAAAGGCGCAATACTGAACCGTCCGTATTCCGCTTGAGTATGATTCGCTTGAAGTCATCCACGCTGGTCAGCCGTGACGAAGCGTTGACCATGATGTTGATTTCCTGTCCTGCGGCGATGGGCCAGGCCCCCACCTGTCCGCCGGTTGTCTGGCTGTTCTGCTCTCGGATGGCGCGGGCCACGTCCGAAGGGTTAAGGTGGTATTGCGCCATGCGCACCGGATCCAGCCACACGCGCATGGCATACTGGGAGCTGAGCGTGGTGAGCTGGCCAACGCCGGGCACGCGGCTGAGGGGTTCCTGCAAATGACTGGCGAGGTAATCTCCCATATCCCCGGCATCCATGCCCTCGCGGGAAATAAGCGCCATGATCAGCAGGATGCCTGCCGAGGACTTGCTGACTCGCAGGCCCTGTCGCTGCACCTCCTCTGGCAGCATGGGCGCAGCCAGCTGCAACTTGTTCTGAATCTGCACCTGAGCGATGTCTATGTCCGTTCCGTTGGCGAAGGTGAAGGTCAGCGTTGAGGTACCCGTAGCATCACTTTCCGAAGCCATGTAGATGAGGCCGTCGATGCCGCTGATCTGCTGCTCGATAATCTGCGTCACCGTATCTTCCATGGTGCGGGCGCCGGCTCCGGGGACTTTGGCTGTGACAACGACCTGCGGTGAAGCGATTTCCGGAAATTGGGCCACGGGCAGAGCCACAAACGACAACGCTCCCACCAGCATGACGATGATGGCCAGCACCCAGGTGAAAATAGGGCGACGTATGAAAAAGTCGGACATTCGCCTAGCCCTCCTTTCCCATCGCGCTGTCTTTCGCCTGAAGGCGCTTGCCCGTCACCTTTTGGCCGGGACGAACCTTGAGCATCCCCTCAACCAGCAGCAGTTCGCCTTCCCTGAGCCCGTCTCGCACAAGCCACTGCCCCCCGTGGTCTCGTTCGATGGTGACAAGGCGCGGCTGCGCCGTGTACAGACCGGGTGTGCCGGAAGGTTCCAGAATATATACCTGCGGACGATTGCGTATGTCGCGTGTCACACTCCGCTGCGAGATGCGGATGGCACTCTCCACTTTTCCCTCCACTAGCTCGGCCCGCACATACATGCCGGGCAAAAGCAGGCTGTCGGCATTAGCAAAGCGGGCGCGAATGGTGACGGTGCCTGTTTCCGGGTCGGTGGCGATTTCAGAAAACAGCAGCTCACCGTCAACGGGTTCACCCGTATGGGGATTCACATAGGGACTGCCGTTTTCCAGCGTCAGCCTCACTCGGGCGACGTCCGGCCTTTGCAGTTTCCCGCTCGCAAAGGATTGTCTCAATGTCACGAGCTCCGCGCTGGATTGGGTTACGTCAATATAGATAGGGTCAAGCTGGCGTATGACGGCCAGAGGTTGCGACTGGTTGGGCGTAAGCAAGGCCCCCTCCGTCACATGCGACCGTCCGATGCGTCCGCTCACAGGCGCCTTGACGCTGGTGTACCCCAGATTGATTTCCGCCGTGGCCAGCAATTCCTCGCAGGCGTCTATTTCCGCACGCACCTGCTTGTAGGCGGCAATGGCATCGTCACGCTCCTGCTTGCGCACTGCGTTGCTCTGCGCCAGGAATACACAGCGCTCCATGTGTCGGCGGGCGGCGTCTTCCCGCGCCCGAGCCTTCTCCAGATTGGCGCGAGCATTGTCGCGGGCTGCGCGGAATGGGGCAGCGTCTATCTGATAGAGCGTCTGCCCCGCCTGCACCGTCATGCCTTCCTCAAAGAGACGTTTTTGCAATATGCCGCCCACCTGCGGGCGAACCTCGGCCATGCGCAGGGGGGAAACTCGCCCCGGCACCTCACGTGTCAGCAGCACCGGTTCGGCTTTGACGGTCTGAAACAGAACCGTGGGCGGTGTGACGGCAGGCGCCTTGCCTGTGGTGCTGTCACAAGCCGAGAGTAAGTTCAGCACGGCAAACGCGACGAGGATGCGTCCGTTAAGGAGCCTGATCGGCATCAATGTTTTTTTCAGGACACAGAACATGACCGCTCCTTCTTATGAAGCTGGAGATTGATCAGGAACGCAATCCCCAGCACGATCGCCCCAGTGACGGCAACAGTCTGCCAACCATGATGCGCCAACAGCCAAGGGCCAAAGCTTGCTCCCAGCGCGCCTCCGCAGAAATTGGCGGCTACGCTGATGGAGTTGCAACGGGCACGGGCTTCCGGCCGTGCGGCAAGAATGGCCTGCTGCACACTGACGGTAGTTACATTGACGCCTGGGTCCAGGAGTACTGCGGCCAAGGCCAGAATCCATCCGTTGCCCGCAGACAATGAAAGCAGCCATGCGCCAGTGGCAAACCCTGTGCCCAAAAACCGCAAGGGATGGCCATATCCTTTGTCGAGCAGCTTCCCTGCCAAGATCACGCAAGGAGGCGAAGCCAATCCGGCAAGTGCAAACACGGCCACTGCGGCATGGCTGTAGTGCATATCCTGCAGCAGGCGCAGGGGAGCCGCTGTCCAGAACATGGTCAGAGCGGCGAATGAAAGGGAGGACACCAAAAGCCACAAGGAAAGATGCGGCACAAGGCGCGGCACTTCGCATAGGGAGCGAATCATGGCTATGTAGCCCAGGTCTTGGACTGATGGTCGAGTGCGGGGCAGCTTACGCCAAAGCGTCCAGGCCAACAGGAGCATGGCGGAAGAGGCAAGACCGTACATGCCACGCCAGCCCACGAACTCCGATAAAAGGGACGAGGTGGGACGTGCCAGCACGATCCCGCCGAATAACCCCGCCGTCACTATGCCCAGCACACGCCCGCGCATGGCATCCAAGGCAAGACTCACCGCGAAGACAATGACCACCTGCGTTGCGGCAGAAAAAATACCGATCCCGAGGTGCACAGCAAGAAAGGGGGACACAGAACGGCAGACCGCCGCCAGTGCCAGAAAACAACCAGCCCCCAGCGTCATGCCGACGATGAGTCTGCGGTTTTCCCACACATCACCCAGCGGCCCTAGGAATAGGATGCCAAGCATGTAGCCCACCTGAAGCATGGTAATGACAAGCCCGCTGGCTCCCGTCGAGAGGCCCACGTCTGCTGCCATGTCCGCCAGGATGGGCTGGGCATAATACATGTTAGCCAGTATCAGGTAACAGGCAGCCGATAGCAGCAGGAAGGGAGGCGGTTGCCGGGCATCTGCCTGAAAAACCTCTGCCATAGCCGAATGATGCGCTTGAATTTTTGATTTCACGGAGGCACTATATGCACAACGGCTCAAAAGCCGTTTGCATAATACTGGCTATTTTTTGCCTGATACTGGCAGACACCACATAAATGCGAAAGATGTGCTATCCATGGGCAAGCATGGAGGACATGATATGATGGATAATCTTCGGGAAGGGGCTTGGCTGCGAGAGGAAACGGTGCGGCTGCTGTTACGTCACCTGCCGACGGCGGGCGATTACCCCTCTCCTGTTGCGGGAATGACGCTTTACCGCCGCGACGCCAGCGAACACGTCGCCAACTGCGTTTACAGGCCGCAAGTCATACTGATAGCGCAAGGCTGGAAAAGCGCCATCGTTGCCGGGCAAAAGGTTACATACGGCACCGGCCAGTTCCTGCTGACAGGCGTGGATATGCCTGCCCAGGCCCGCGCCGTGGAGGTAACGCCTGGAAAGCCCTTCCTCTCCATAATGGTCTCCCTTGACAAGGGCATTCTCGACCAACTGCTCATGGAAACTGAGAACTCGCAGAACGTGGCAGTGCCTTCAGCTTTGGGCGTCGCCGATGCCGACACACGTCTATGGCGAGTCTTTCATCATCTGGCGGAATTGTTCGACGCGCCGGAAGATGTTCCTGTTATGGCACCGCTGTACCTCAAGGAGATGCACTACCGGCTCTTCACCGGTCCCCTGGGGGGACAGCTGCGGCAACTCTACCTTCCCGGCACGCCTTCACGACATATTGCCGAAGCCATTTCCTGGCTACGGGAGAATTACGCCACTCCCCTGCATATCAAGGAACTGGCACGTCGGGCAAATCTTTCAGAATCAGTGTTGTTCCGGCAATTCAAGAAGGTCACGTCACTGACACCGCTGCAGTTCCAGAAGCAAATACGTTTGCAAGAGGCGCACCGGCTCATGGTAGCAGAACACATGGATGCCAATACTGCCAGTCTAACTGTGGGGTATGAAAGCCCGCATCAGTTCAACCGGGAGTACAAACGTCTCTTCGGTCAACCGCCTTTGCGGGATGTCAGTCAATGGAGAGGAAAAGTGTCGACTCAAGCTTGAGTGTGTCACGTTCTTTCGTCAACAGCCGCACCGGAACGGCGACACTACGGTCGAGCGTCCGACGTTTCATGACGCTTGCCTTGCGGGGATCGAAGGGGCGGAGCCCCTCGCCAGCCCGTAAGTATGGACGCGGAGCGTCTATACGAAACGTAGGCTGGCTCTCCGAATCAAGATCGAAGGCTGTGCCGCTATCCATGCGTTCACCTTGTCGGGAAATGTAAGCATCATGCTCCTGATGGAACGGCGGTGCTGCTGCGATTGCCACCCGGCATACGGAAAGATGTGGACGGGACTATGGGGACATTGCATCCCTGTCCGTTGATAGTCGTGTCCACGACATAGTTCGGCATCATGCCGCACCGTCTTGTCTTCGGCTGCAACACGTAACTACACTCTTTCTACGGCAGCCATGTACACATTAAGAAATGGCATGTAATTTTTTGGCGGCGACGACGATGCATTCAGCATCCACTGTGATTGCGAACGGGTTAACGAGCGGCACTTTCAAGAAATCGGCGCGGCGGTTGACGCGATACAAGCCCACTCTCCTTCATGCCTTTGCGCTCTCCAAGGTGGTGAGGCGTTGTATGCTCGGCCATTTGGGGGAATCCTGCCGAAAAAGCTGAAATTTTTTCTTGCAATATTCATAAAATATATTTTATATTGTCCTATGCCTTGGTCAGTAGAATTTCTCAATGACACCATCGAGGCTGAATTCTCTCGCCTTCCCTGCGATGTGCAGGCGAACCTGCTCCGCATCGCCGAACTGATTCGGGACTATGGCCTCGAAAAAACAGGGATGCCCTATGTCCGCCACCTTCAGGGAAAGCTTTGGGAGATGCGAGGAAAAGGACGCAGCGGCATCGCCCGCGCCATATATGTCACCATTGTCGGGAAACGTGTGGTCATCGTACGCTGCTTCATCAAAAAAACGCAGCAGACACCTAAATCGGAAATTGCGTTGGCGCTTGAACGCGCGAAAGAGGCGCTATCATATGGGCAAGAGTATATTTGAATACCATAAGCAAATGATGACCGCTGATCCGGGCTATAAGGCCGCGTATGAAGCCTTGGAGCCTGAATTTGCCATCGCCAGGGCGCTCATTCAGGCACGTTCCGAAGCAGGCATGTCGCAGGCGGAGGTGGCGGAACGGCTTGGCGTAACGCAGCCGGCCGTGGCGCGGATGGAATCGGGAAAAAATGTTTCCATCAGAAGCCTGTCACGCTATGCTGCGGCTGTTGGCAAGCCCATCCAGATTGTCATCAACCCCGCCTCCGCTGCGGCAGGAGCCGACTAAATGGCAATGTCCGATAGCGTTCAAAGAAATTTTTTCACATCCACGATTTTTGTAGGTAGATTTGCGGGTAGTTTTGAGAATTTTCAAAATAAGATTTTTAATATCAGTATGTTACGTTTCAATTCTTATCCGCTTGGGGACGCGCCACATGCCTCCGGAGAACGCATGCTTGAGGTTTGCGTCCAGTTCAGGTCGCAAACCTCACGGCTGCATATCAGCGCAACAGTTTTACAGCAAACATTTCCGGCTGTATGGTTCTGGTATACTTAATGGCAGGCACACCAAATAACATAACATAGTTTAGCGTGTAGTTCGACGGTATTTCCAGAAGGGCATATACTTCGGGCAGCTGATTGGCTATTGTCAGCGCCATATCACACCATACTGTGCCCAGACCCAGACTTTGCGCGTACAGTTCAAAATAGGATAATGCGATAATAGGGTCTGCTGTTTCACAGCCCTCAATGGTTTTTTCTTTATCAATGGCAACGGCAACCAATGATGGGGCGCCACGATATATGATGTCTTTTCCTTCAGTATACGCATTCTTTGCTGCCATTTGAAACTTTGAGAGCTGCTGCAACTTCAGAATGGCGCTATACGTGGTTGCGCGTATTGCCTCCATCTTTTCTTTCGTTGCCACAATGGAAAAATGCAGATTGTCCGCATTGCCTCCTGTGGGAATAAATGGAAGCATTGCTATAAGCTGCTGCAGTTTGTCTGCAGGCACATCTTCATTTTTATAGAATCTGTAGCTCCTTCTCGATTTGATAAGTTGCAACAGGTCTGCACTGTTGCCCAAGCCGACGGGTGAAGAATCCTGCGCGTTCTTATCACCAAACGAAAGCGCGCCAGACGGACAAATTGCCATGCAATGCTGACAGCCCACACACTGTTTTTCTCCACCCGGTGTATAGTGAGGAATATCGTTCCCATCAAAGGCAATAATGCCCAGCACACAGTCCTTGATACACATACCGCAGTGAACGCACTTTTCCGCATCTACTGTGATTTTTTTGCGCATACTTCCCCCTCATGTCGCGCTCTGCCATGTCTTCAAACATCCACTACAGCTGCCACCCCTAATAGGCAATACCGTGCTTCTCAAAGACGTCTTTCAGGCGTTGGGCGTGCGTGTTCTCCTCAACGATAGTTGATTCCACACAATCGGCAAGAGCACCCTCGCCTGCCGCGCGGATTTCATCGGCCAGCATATGCAGCTTGTCCTGAGCTGCAGCCTCCAGCTTGTACAATCTGACGACCTGCTGCCATAGCTCGTCTTCCTGTTCTTTGCCTTTGCCCAGCATGGCACCGTACATGCCACCGTGCAGTGCATCCTCACAGGCATTTTGCAGCATGGCCTCGGCCAGATCATGCAATCCTTTCTCCCTGGCAAGGTAGATGAGCACGAAATACAGCTCGCTTCCATTGGTTTCGGCAGCGTGCATCTGCTTGATCTTGTCAGCAAATTTGGACTGTTGCGCATAATCATACATTGTCATGGCGTTTTCCTCTCTTGTGGGTTGGCCTGCACAGGCTAGTGGGTCTGTGCAGGCGTGTGCTGCTAAGCCGGGTGCTACGCTTTGTTGAACGCGGTCTTGGGCTGACGGCAGCGCGGGCACTTCCAGTCGTCCGGCAGGTCTTCAAAGCAGGTACCGGGCGCGATGCCGTGCTCCGGGTCGCCCTTTTCCGGGTCATAGCAGTAGCCGCACACGGAGCAGACATACTTGCCCGTTGCCTGCGCAAAATCCATATCAGTGGGCGGGATAACCTTGGGTGGCTCATTGAGATTGACCACACGCCGGGCCTCCAGATTCTCATAGCCCAGCGGCGTATGGGTGGAACAATACACTGTGGGATGCTCGCTGATAAATGTGCGCACCTGGTTCAGGGTGTCACGGGCGGCATCCTTGTCCTCATAGATAATGGACAGCTTGTTGGCATACAGGGCTTCGTCCGAATAGGTGACGTCGCCATGCATCATATAAAAGAGGCCGTTATCTTCCACGATGATAATGCTGTTGCCCTTGGTATGGCCCTTGGCTTCGATGAAATACACGCCGTCGGCGATTTTCTCGTGTGCCTTAAAATTGTGGTATGGGCCGTCCTTGTACGCAACGCGGATGATGTTGTCCCCCTGCAGCTTCAGGGCATCGGCTTCCTCTGGAGACATGTATATCTTCGCCTGGGGAAAGCTGCGCAGTTCCCCCGTATGATCGGCATGTTTGTGCGTCACAAGGATTTTTGTGACCTGCTCCGGCCTGTAGCCCAGGTCTGCAAGGGCGGAAACATAATCCTTGATGCGCCTTCCCAGGTACACCTTGGTGTTTTCGTCGGGCACTGTGTCCGGCGTTTCCTTGGGCATGCCTGTATCCACGAGGATGACCTCGTTGCCCGTATCAATAAGAAAGTTCTGCAGGGATGAACGGTAGCGGACAGACGCATCAAAATGGTCTTCGCCCTCCTCGCCACCCATGACCAGGGGCTCGGTCAGAAAGCCTTTTTCATACAATTTGACAGCCTTGATAATCATGTTTTTCTCCTTTCGGCGTTACCACGTGATGTGCACCACAAATTAGGGCCTGTTTCCACCGTCGGGATCATCCGCCCTGCGGGCTGCCACTGTGACCGGCAGGGTAACACGCATTTCCGTGCCCTGCCCCGCAGCGCTGCGGCAGGCAATAGTGCCACCAAGAAAATCCACGGTGCACTTTACGATAGCCAAGCCCAGGCCGTTGCCATGATCCCTGTGCGATTCCTCGCACTGATAGAACCTGTTCCAGATATATCCCTGTTTTTCTGCAGGAATGCCAATACCCTCGTCACGGATGCTGATAACAATGGAAGACGGGGTCTTTGCGCCGGATATGTGCAGGATTTTCCCCGCTGGTGAATACTTCAGGGCATTGTCAATAAGATTGAGCCATGTCTAGAACCGGCCCCTGCGTCAAGGCTTTTAAACTTCAAAATCGGATGCAATCCATGTCTCCGGCATCTTGATGAGATTATTTCCTGTGCCCATGATGAAATCCGCACTATGCTTCCCAACCAAATCTTCAGCATC
>JAFTCE010000098.1 GCA_017454855.1 Desulfovibrio sp. | reverse complement strand
CTCTTCAAACACGAGGTCGCGCGTAGTGCGCTTGGCTTCATGTTTTTGCTCCAGCGCGGCTACCTGGGTGGAGGCATTCTTGAGCTGCTCGGCAACGGCGCCGTCCAGGTCGTTCAGGCGTTCCGTGGACAGGATGCACAGCAGTTCTTCGCTGCCTGGTGTGCTGTCAAAGCGGAAGCCGCCGCGCACGGGCACGGTGTATTCCTGATTGCGCTTGACATGGTTGTCCGAGCCTGCCTTGGCGCTCGGGAAGAGCATTTGATACTGGCCGGAAGTGCCCTTGGCCATCCAATACACATAGCCGTCCACGCTGGGGGTGAAGACCAGCTTGACCTTGTCGCCGGATTTGAATTCATGGCTCGGGGCCACTGTGGATGTTTGACCGTCGCGTTCCAGCACCACTGTAGTCTTAATGCCGATGCTCTGTTTTCCTGCCACCTCGCTGGTGGCGGGCGCAGCCTGCTGCTGCGCTGCTGGCTCCTCGTCTTCTTCAAAGACCAGGTCGCGCGTGGTACGCGAAAAGGCAGTTCCGCCCAGCGCGAGAACGAGGGCCAGCGAGAATGTGAGAATTTTTGTCTGCATGCCTACTCCTCCTTTTGGGGTGCATATTTCTTGAAAAGAGCCTCAAGCTTGGCGCCCAAGGTTTCTTCCTTGTGTTCGACAGCGAGAGAGTTGCCCTTGAAGAGCTTCACCATTCCCTTATTGAGCAGATTCCCGTCGGGCGTGGTCAGGGCAAGGGTGTATTCCCCTTCTGCGGGCATGGACATGTAGCGAATGCCCGTGGTGTCCCATTCCGGATTGACATCAATGTTTTTGCGCGCAACCAGGGTCTCCTTGGCGCCGTCCTGGCGGTAGACGGAAAGAATGATGCGGTGAAGCCCGTACGGCTTTGTAGCCGTCGCCATCCAGGAGATGGTCGTGCCGTAAAATTCTGTGCCTTTCTTCTTGGCTTTCCAGTTGTCGTCAAAGCTTTCGCAAAAGACGATAGAAGGGGGATCCGCTGCAAAACAGCAAGTGGGCATGAAGAATGTCAAGGCCAGTAGCAGGGGGAAGTATTTCATACCAACCTCGTCATGTTTAGAAGAAACGCGACATGATTCAGAATTATTTTACTGAACTTCACTTTAAACCGATGGTCAGATCGACGTCAAGGGGGTAAAATTTATTTTTTAAAAAAATAAGAAAATATTTATGGCCAATCCGTACTCTATGAAAGAACGTTCACTTCTTTTGGAAGTGGGCATTAATATACGCCGTTTAAGAAACAGTCTTGGCTTGACGCAAGAGCAGACTGCAGAAGCGGCCCAAATCAACGTCACCTATTTGAGTGATGTAGAGCGAGGTAAGAGAAACATCAGTCTGATTAACCTTGCACGCATTGCTGAAGCATTCGGAATTCCTCTTTCTGCAATGTTTATGGATTCCTAATTTTTTTCAAAAATTTTTTGGTATTTCTGTTTCAGGTGACAATTGAAGGCCCTCGCATCACTCGGAACTGTCGGACTGTATGTGCCAGTGTTTTGCGTATGCCTGGTTCAGGCAAAGTGTTGCCAGATACAATGTTTTGCGTAGAGACGGTTATCAGGTATCTATGTGAGGGTATCTATTGACGGTGGGGATCAAGGAGAATAAGCCTACATGGCTACACTGTCAGCGTAGCGCGGGGACTTGTCGGTTTTGGTGTCAGACGTTTGGTGTTGTTAGAAGGTCGTTGTTGTATGGGGCTGGAGAACTCCCGCCCAAGCATGGATAGCAAAGTTACATTGGGCGTTCAGCTACCGATACATTCCACGTCAACGCCAAAGCCCGCAAAGAAGCCGCCATGTCAAGAAAGAGCATGGCCGAGCAATGCGACAATATCTTGAGTAGCAGTTTGTCTGCGCAATTTTTCAAAAGATGCGTCCGGCAGTTCTGAAATATCTTTCCAGCAACGGATTCTCTTTTCCAAGATCAAAGCCAATAAAGGTGACGCTTCGCCAAGGGCGTCCAAAATGACCTGGCCTTCTTCGGCATAGGAATGGCATTTGTCCTTGCTCCAATGTGCTGGCGGGGTGCGCAAATTTGCCGATCTATCAGCCAGCTTCACGAGCCAGATTTCTTGCGGCTGCTGCCGTATTCTGTACAGAGAATCACGCGTCGCTTCCAGGCCGTGCAAGTTTTTATTCTTGCTGAGCGCTGCAACTCCTGCCGCTGTGGCTTCCCCGAAGAGAGTGGAAATTTCATCCGCACACACACCGGTATCCTCTACGGTGTCATGGAGTATGGCACAACAGAGTGCGAGCGTCCCATCAAGATGAGCCTTTTCCTCCAGTGCCGGGAGGAGTTCAAAAACCACGGCGCCAATATGTGTCAGGTAGGGGAGCTTGTCTTCGCCGGGATAGAGCTGGCCTTTGTGGTGTTTGGACGCAAAATACCATGCCTGCATGATGAGTGGACTCTTGAAGGGCATACAAGTACTCGCTTTGCTACAAGTGACGGCTTGGAAAAGATGCGTTCTCATTGACATCTGTGTAGAAAAAACACTGAGAATCAGCAATGTGGGGCATGATGTTTTCACGCTCCATGTCTTGTTCCGCCGATGACTTCAAAATGTTGTGGCTATTGCTCCTCATGCCCGTCCCAGGGCCTCGACGGCCACTTGCGCGGCTGTTCTTTCATATACGGCATCGCCGTCAAAGAGCAGGCAGGTGGCCGTATTGCCGGACAGTGCCAGGCGGCGCAGGGCAGGCGCGTCCATGATGTCGGGCGGGAGCTGGGCCAGGGCCCAGGCGGCCATGCCCTGGCACACGGCATCCTGTTCAGCCAGGCCCTTGACAAGCCAGGGGCGTGCCACAAGGCAGAGTTGCGGTCGCGCCTGTGCCAGGCGGCCAATGGCCCAATAGCAGGAGCGGCGCAGCACATCGTTGTCACAGTAATTGTCGTCCCGGCCCAGGTCGATGATGTAGGATACAAGTACGCGGTGGAAGTCTCTGGCCAGGGATTCGCTGGCTGCCAGCGTTTCAGCAAATGCCTCGGGGATACCCCAGCCCATGTTGCCGGACTCCTCGTTGAGATGCCACATGAGGCGGCGCAGGATGTTTCTGGCCGTTTCAGGTTGATTTTCGGCCAAACGTGCCGTCAGTTGTCCGAGGGCTACGGCGGCGCGGTGCATTGTGCGCGGTTCAAGCGGCAAAAGGGAAAACAGTGGCCCCACGTTGCCCATACCGCCGCTGGCGATGGCATCCAGATGTGTCCGCCAGTCCGGACTCTCAAGGTAGGCACGCAGTTTTTGTTTGGCTGAACGCATGCGGGCCATAACATCCTCCTTGAATTGAAGGTCGTTGCCTGGCTTGAGCCTTCTGCGGTTCACGGGCAGAAAGGAGCGCTCTCAAGCCGAACTGCATCAGACGCCAGAAGCAGGCGGTCTTATGGGCGTTGCACCTTCGCCGCTTATTCATGTCCAGGGTAAAAGATATGAAGCCATACGGGACGAGCTTATCAGCCGTCTGCCAGAATTTGCGCGTACCGATGCCGTCAAGAAGATGGAGCTGGAAGACATTGCCAAGCTGGTTCAATTCTATGAAGGCACTGCGCCGCATCAAATACGACCACGGCCACAATTAGAACCAATACAAACTGAAGATGTCAATACCGCGCCATACTGGGACGGCAGAGAAACGCGCACAAGCGGACAAATAACGGAAACGGAAGCGGAATGGAATGCAGGATTGGATGCAAGGGCGCGTAGGCGCAGCCTGGAGCGCATGGAGCGCAACGGAGAATTTCAGCCTTGGCAGCCGCAGATTGATAATACGCCTGGAAATTTTGAAGCACAGGAACAAGCTCAAAATACGCAAAACGCGTTATCCGCAGGCGAAAACGTTGACTTGCTTGCCCTGCCCCAAGGGACAGGCGCAATTCCGATGGATACGAGAGAAGCTACGGGCGAAGTCATTGTACCACCAACAGAATATGTAGGCGACACAATTACTACACCTTATGAGTCTCGTCCTGCTCTTCCACCTGGAGAATATCCCCACAATCCCTATAGCGGCGGTCAAACAATGGTACAGCCGTGGACTGGCGGTACTTCACAACTGGCCTATCCGTATGGCGGTTATGCAGGTATAGGCGGTTTATTGCGGCCACAGGGACAACAGACGCAAGCAGCTCCATTTTTAGACGAAAAAGAAATAGATGAAATAAAACAATTTGTGCAGGAACATGGCAATGACATACCGTATGAAGAAGAATTTTTAGATGAAGGATATTCTGAAGGGCAAACTGCCTACAATTTGAACCAAATGACATCAGACACAACACCTGCGTCGCCTAACGGTCTGCAAGTGGATGTGCTGACGCCTGAGCAAGCAACACAGCTTCCGCAAAAGGAAAGCCTTGTTGGCATGTTGGACAATCCCTTTGGCAACAATGCCGGGCCAAGTAATGCGTACCTGGTGAACAGCAATGAGCGCGGTGACTTGGGGATACGCATTGACCGTTCCGCCGATGGCACAGGGGCGTATCTCCATGCTGTTTCTGAATCTGAAGGGACAATCCTTGGCACATGGCAAGCTAATCCGACATTGAATGACGAGCAAATTATTGCATCGTTTATGGACGCAAATGGCTTGACGCGACCTGGAATGTTACAGAGACAAGAGCAACAAGCGACACCCTCTGTTCAGCAGGCAGAGGAGCAAGCACAGGCAGAGGGGCAAGAGCAGGCACAAGAGCAGCAACAATCGATACAGCAACCAACGCAGTCAACACAACCGACAGCGCAGCAAGAAACAAAGCTGCCTACGGCAACACAGCAACAACAAGAAAAGCCGACAAATGAGCTTCCCCCTGTGCCACAAGAGCTGGCAGAAGGCATTCGCAGTGGTCTTACGGGCGTGATACAGAATGATGTTAATACAGGGAATACAGCGCCACAAAGCGGCACGACCAATGAAGAGCTTGCGCAAGCATGGGCAGAAGCGCTTGGGGCAGAAGACCTTCAGGAAGTACCAAATCAAGAGCCACAACAAATTACCCCTGCGCCGCAATCCGCCGTTGCGGAAGACGGGAACGCTCTTCCTCCGAACGCTCCTGTCGTGCAGGGGAAACAGCAGGACATGGCGCAGGCGCGGCAGAAAGCGGGACAGACGGAAGCGCTGGAGACATTCCCGGCGCAGGAAACGGCGATGCCGCAAGAGAAAGACCCCTTTGGCACGGCGCATGCGCAGTTCTCCGGCAAGCCCGCCGATGCCGTTGAACACCTCATGCGGGTGAAGGAAGGGCATGTTCCTGCGGCATTCCACAAGGAAGGACTTGGGGACATTGACTTGCCGTGGGGCAAAAGTGGCAAAAAAGGCTTTGGGCTGGCGCACATTATCGAGCGCAGGAACAGCGCAAAACATGATGGAGATGCCTTTGCAAGAAGTCTTCCTCAAATTATTGAGGAAGGGCATGTAGAACGCAGAGAAGGATTTCCTGGACGCGCATATATCGTCCACGAGGGAGCAGAAGCTGTTGTTGGCCTACAATGGATGAACAACGAACGAAAGTGGATTTTGACCGCCTATCCCTATCTGGATGCAAAGAAAAAATCTTCGGAGCAACGGGTGGACTTTAGACCTCATGACCGTTCTCACGGCGACGAGCAGCGTCTTCCCTCGCCGCACTCCGAAGATGTGGAAGCAATCATACCTTCCCTGGAAGCAGAACGCAACCCCGCCAGCACCTCTGAAAAGCGGCAGGCAATTCTCGCGCAATTCCCTGAAGAAGAACGCAAGAAGATGAAGAGATGGGGATTGCCACGGCTGGAGAAGGCGCTGCAAAAGGCAAAAAGTGCTTCCGTTGCGTCTCCCGATATGGTATCCAGTGACCAAACACAGGAGGCGCTAAACAATGTCCGACAAGACCAAAGCGGTGAAGGAACCGAACCCAGATTACAGCAAGGCGACGTCCGACCAGATATTCAACGTGCTGATGGCAATGCGGCCAGGGCAGCCGGAGAGCGCGTTGGAGGAAGCAATACGAAATCTGCCCCAGAAGGAAGAAGCCCAGAAAGAAAAATCCAAGGAAGCAGAGGACGAAGCACAACCGTAAAAATTCCCAATCGCAATGCTGAGCCTGTCACGTATGCGCTTATGGAAGCGGAAGACGTGCAGGCTTCGCATTTGCCCGCCAATAGCTTTCAAAAAAATCCCCAATACAAGCTGGAAAATCAACGCCGGTATCATGCCGAACCGGCAAGCCAAACCAAGGTTTTGCGCAATGCGCAAGACCTGGATGCATCATTCCTGCTGCAATCCGTTGACGGTAATCATGGCGCCCCCATTGTTGACCATGAAGGCAATGCCTTGGGCGGCAATGGCCGGGCCATGTCCATCAGCCAAGCCTATGAGAAATTCCCAGCAAAGGCTGAAGGCTACCGCCAGGCATTGCGCGAGAATGCCGAAGCCTTTGGCCTTGACCCCGCCGAGATTGACCGTATGCGCCGCCCCGTGCTTGTGCGGCGTCTGGACAATGTCTACGACCTGCGCACGCGGCAAGAGCTTGTCAGTGCCCTGAACGAAACCTTCACGGACAGCAAGGAGGCCAGGGCAGCAAGCAAGAGCCGTGGGGATAGATTGAGCCGCCGGACGCTGGAAGCGCTTGCCTCTGGCCTGGCTGAAGCCAACAGCCTGCGCGAGTATTTTGACGAGCCACAATCTGCCAAGGTGGTAGAACAGCTTATCCGTGATGGCGTTCTTCAGGAAACAGAAAGAAATGCCTATGTCGCCGCAGACGGAACACTGAACCCCGACGGCAAACGCGTTATCGAAGAAGCCTTGCGCGGACGTGTGGCCAGCAGCTTTGAAGCCCTTGCTGCCCTGCCAGGGCCGATTGTCGCCAAGATAGATGCCGCTATTCCGCATTTGCTTGTGTCAGAAGGCATTGGCAAGGACTGGAACATCACAGGGTACATGCGCGAGGCCATTGACCTGCTTGCTGAGTTCAAGGCCAGCAGTGCCAAGGATCCAGCGATATTCCTGAATCAGATAGACATACTCAAGGGCAAGGCCCCCAAGGAGCGTTTTTCACAGGCAGCGCAACAGTTGTTCCGCTTGGCCCTGGACGCCAAAAAAAAGGAGTATGTGAACGCTTTTGCCAAGTTTGCGGGCCAGGCCAAGATTTCACCGGAAGCCGGAGGCATCCCCGGTATCGGCAAGAGCGCGCAGCAGGCAGCCAAAGAGTATTTGGGCATCGACATTGGCGGCAAAGCGCAACAGGGGCAGCAGCAAGGGAAGCAGCAGGCGAAGGGGGAAAATAGTCAGGGCAGGAAGACGGATACAGGGCAGTCAACGACGGCAGAAAGTGCAAAGGCCGAGGAAGAAGACGAAAAGCCTTTGGCTTCCTTGCGGTCGGATGGAGATACGCCGTCCATGGCCGCCGTGCGCAAGCAGTATGAGGGCACGGAACAATGGATGAAAGCCCCCAACGGCAAGCCGACGAACCTCAATGAACGGCAATGGCTGCAAGTGCGTACGCCGGAGTT
>JAFTCE010000097.1 GCA_017454855.1 Desulfovibrio sp. | reverse complement strand
TTAATCTTGAAATTGTAATCTTGTCTCGTGGCGTTAAGAAAGATACTCAAGATATATTCAACAATTTGATTCACAACAACATTGAAATACGTTTTATTGATGTTACAGGCAACAAATTAGTATCTGCTATAAATAGCTTCAAATCAACTCGTGGATTGTCTTTGGCCACCTATCTAAAAATCTTTATACCAGCACTGTTACATGATTATGATAAAGTTTTGTATCTTGATTCCGATATTATTGTGCTAAAAAGTATTGATGAATTGTTGACAAAAGATATAGGTAATAATTTGATTGGTGCAATGAATGATACAAACTCGTATCAATTTCGTGGTAAATATAAAAACTTTGTCGAAAACGTTTTAGAAGTTAAACCTATTAACTATATAAATGCTGGTGTGATATTATTTAATGTGAATAAGTGTAATGGTATACATTTTACTGAAGCTGCTATTGATTTTATACATAAGCAAGATGGATATATTCCATTTATGGATCAAGATGTGATAAACAGAATTGCAAGACATAAAATTTATGAGCTTCCGCGAGACTGGCATATTACTGTTTATTCATATGGCAAAAAAAGGCTACAGATTCTTTTGGACAAAGGGAGACGTGATTTTTTGGAAAAGTATTATGCTTTTCTCGATGCAGCAAAATCGCCTAAATTGCTCCATTATGCTGGCGGGATAAAACCTTGGAACTTTCCAACATTTGTGCGTCATGGTCTTGTATGGCATCTATATGCAAGAGAAACGCCTTTCGTCTTTACGCGCAAAACCCCCAAAAATGCTATCCTAACATCAGAAGAATTATTATAGTTAGTCACATATATTGTACGAAATGTGTTATACTGGCAAGAGTAAACTATCAGGAGGCAGAAATAATGGCTAGGAAATCAGAAAAACGTACTAATTTTGAGTGGGGTGCCCGATCCGCTATACAGAAGGCCATCCGACGTTCCGACGCAGCAATGCTCCAGCAGGCCACAGATGTCTTGTGGCGCGTTGAGCCTTCATGGCTGCTTTGGCGTATGCCCGTATTATCGGCTGAGGAGGTTCCTCAGCTTACTGGTGAAACTTGTTTGGCTATCAAGGAAGCCAAGGAGCTGCGTGCCGACAAAAGGCTGGACGAAGCAAGGCAGTGTGTCACTGATGCCCTGCTCAAGGTTTGTTCTTTCAAGAAAGACAAGACTACATGGGCGATCGTCAGCTATCTCTATGGGATGGCAACGTTCGGATACCCGAATCCACATATGCCGGATGCTGATTGGGAACGCATGTGGCGAGCCTGCAAGGTTGCGTTCAACATGGTTAGTCATGGGCGCGAAACAGAGTTGTGGGCATCCTTGCTTAAAAAATCTGAAGAGAAGCCGGAAACCATACGCAACATTGTCACAGGTACATACAACCGTTTTGTGGCAGGAGGGATGGAGGGCGACAAAGTTCTCATGGCTGTCACAGCCATAGTTGCTATGGGAAATTATACTGAAGGTTTTGAAAATGCCATGCAGGCCGCCATCATTCAAACAGCCCCGCGTGAGGGCGACTGGCCTTGGTATGTTTATGATATGCACACAGTAGTCGGAAAACGCGCTCTTTCTTACGTTGCAAAAATGCGCGGTGTAAACCGTGATATGCTTGCAAGTTTGTGGTTCACTTACGAATCCAACTATGTTGTTCGCGGTGGTTTGGATATAGGTTTTTGGTTTCCTCTGTATATGTCCTGTTATGGGAAAACGTTCAAAATGTCCCAAGAAAAATGGCATGACAGTCAGATACGCAAAGACCTTGCGAGCGTCGTCGTGCGCTTTGTTGCTGAGGATGCTCGATGATAGACTTTAGTCAGACGAAAATCCTGGCAGACCCTGTTTTCACGGCCAAGCGTATTTCACGCTGCTCCTCGTTTTGGGATGTCTGCAAGATCACACACGATTTTTGTGCCAAGCATCCTGGTGTTCATGTGACGTGTATAGTGCCGAAAGACGGTAGCTTCTTCCTGCCTGATTATGAGGCACTGTTCGTCGAGTTCCCGCTGATGAAGGATTGGACGTTCGTGCCAACTTTTGTTGGCACTGATCGGTATCAACGTCACTGGCTGCCGACGGACGAATTGCAACGTGTTGTTACCGAGTATGCTGGTACGCATGGGGACTGGGACGTTCTCGTGACAAACAGGAACGCAGGACTTTTCTACCGTCGCGTAGAATCGTTCGGAGCGTTAGCCAAGTTCTTTTTCCTGTACGACACGTTCCCGATTTTTCCATTTAAGGCCACGGCCCCAGGTGGCTCTCATACGCATTCGTTGAATGGCCGCTTCACAGCTATGCAGACACTGACAAATTACATGGCTTTTGACAAAATCGTTATCAATGCCGAATTTGAGCGGCGGGAGATATTGAAAACTGCACGTTTGTTTTATTCGCCTGCACAGGTGCGAAGGCTGTCGGACAGTTTACATGTAGCACACAACATGCCGCCGCTTGATACGGGCTTTGTCTACTCTGATGATGCACGGAATAATTTCATAGAGCCGGAGCAGCTTTCTGTCCTGTTCGCCCAAAAAATCACGGAAAGTCAGCGTAAATTTAGTGATGTCTTCCGTTCGTTACAGATATTGTACGCAAAGCTGGCGGCCAGCCAGCTCAAGCTGAAAATTGAAATATGTACGCAGTCGGCTGCCGGCCTTCCAAAGTATGCACGAAATGACGCCAATTTTCTCTCTTTTGTCTCGCTCCCGCGTCTCAAGTTCTGGGAAAAGCTGCGTAAGACACATATTCAGCTTTCTTTCTCCATTGAGGAAGATATGCCAAAGGGTATGCTGGAAGGCGTTTTGATGGGCGTTGTGCCTGTTGTCGCCAGGCATTTGTGGTCGGAAGACTTTTTTGGCCGTGACTATCCTTTTTTCGCTTCCAACGAGGCAGAGGCGTATGCTGTTATCGGCTGGATAGGCCGTAACAGAGCAGATGCGTGGAGCAGGTTTGTTGATTGGTATCGCTCGTATTTTGCTCCTACTATTTTTCCCAGAGGCACCGCATCAGAGTTGTTTACTCGCCTGGTTGAGTCGCACATATCTGAGCAGGTGCGTCTTGCTGAGGCCAAACGCAATCAGAATGAACTTGTGCGCGACATTATGAAGGCATACGCTTCTGGAGAGCGCGTAGATCTGCTCTGCCTTCAGTCGAGAACCGGTATATTTAAGAATGTGTACGATTGTCGTAAGTACGTCATGGCTGACAAGCCGTACTCACGTCTTCCATCACGCTGGCAGCATTCATTCATCCTTCGTTTTCTGCATGGCTGGAAATGTACTGGTAATCCGTGGGAGCTAATTTGTCCATAATTTTGCAACCGAGTGCAAACGCGGAGGTTTCTTATGTCTGATGATAAAATTATCGTTGGTGGTAACGTGAGCGTTGTCAAAATTCCTGTTGAGAAGCTACATCCTAACGACTGGAACCCCAATAGCTTGTCCGACGCCATGTTCAACCGTCTGGTGGATGACATGAACCATCTCGGCTTTTTGCAGCCTGTTCTTGTAACGCCGGAGGCAGACGGCACCTATCGCATTATTGACGGTGAGCATCGCTACGAATGCGCAAAACTTGCCGACATGACAGAGATACCTTGTGTTATCTTGGATGGAGATTTTGCCCAGGATGAGACGCGCCAGAAGTTCCAGACTATGCGGATGAACATGATCCGTGGCAATGTTGACAAGCGCAAGTTGGCTGCTCTTGTCTCTGAGTTAGCTACGGAGATGCCCGTTGAAGAAATTGCCGAAAGCATGGCTTTTGACGACGCTGATGCCCTCCGCGCGCTTATCGAGGATACCAGGAAAGACCTGCCACCGGAGATGCAGAAGGAGTTCGACAAGGCGAAAGAGGAAATCAAGACGGTGGACGACCTTTCGCTTGTCCTGAACCGCCTGTTCACCAAATACGGTGCTACGCTTCCGTATCATTACATGGTCATGGACTTTGGCGGGAAGGAGCATATCTGGGTACGGCTGTCGCGTAAAGACTTGGATGCTGTCCGCGCCTTTGCCGAAAATGCGCGGGAGCAGCGTGTGACGTTCAGCTCTGTGGTCATGGCGGCCTTGCAGCACTGTGCCACGCCGGAGTA
>JAFTCE010000096.1 GCA_017454855.1 Desulfovibrio sp. | reverse complement strand
TGTGCCGAAAGCTGCTGGATGTTGCCGCCTGCGGCCAGGACTTTGCGCTTCTCTTCCAGAAGCGCGTCCACGATCTGTTTTGCCTCGGCGTCCGTAGCGCCGTGCTGTTGCAATATGTGTATGCAGTCTGCTCGGTTCATGCGTTTACTCCGTCACATTCCAGAGGCATTCCAGGGCCGATTGCCCCAACTCGTCCTGCTGCAGGGCGCGTTCGGTCTCCTGCCGGGCCGCGTCCAGCTCCCGAATCTGCTCTTCGGACAACGCGCCCTCGCGCCGCAACTGCTCCACCCCGTTTACAAGATTTTCTTCAAAAGCCTGTATCCGTTGCGCCTCGGCATCCGCCCCGGCATCGGCGTTGCGCTCCAATGGTGGTGCAGGCTCGAAGGCGTCCGGCCCTTCCGTGCGGAAGTCTGGGGCAGGGTTGACGTCAGGGCGCGTGGGGGGTAGTGTGTTTTCAACACCCCGACCGCCAGGAACGAAACCTGAAATCGCCTGGCCGGTATCTCTATCTCCGGTTGTGTGCCAGGATGGAGGATTCGGGGTTGTTTTTTTAGTTGAAGTGTGCGCTCCCGGATCGCCAATATACATGCTTACCACTCGTGAATCTGGGCCATCCAATCCCATCCTGCTAACAAACACCAAATTATTGCCATCTTCACGCGGTATGCGCCACGTCGTATACCCATCAGGCGAAGTATCTCTTTCTGCAGGATTCCATTCTCTCAACAATGTTGGCAAGCTGACGACATCTTCCCGTGTCACAGGTGGCATGTTCGGCGTTTTGTTGCCGCCTTCACCATGCCCAAAAATGATTTTCACCATGCCATAGCCTCGACGAGACCCTTTTTCCCGTAACAATTTTCTCCCTTGAACCTTGATTACTCCGTCAACTTCAACCGCTGGCCCCCTGTGAACCAAAACTCGCTCGATGTCTTCCGGTTCTAGTGTGGCCAGCACCTCATCCTGATGCCCGCCCAAGGGATCTTCCAGAACCAGGTCATACGCCCTGCCCAGGGCTTCCGACTCCCGCAGCACTGGCCCCACGTCCACGGGTTCGCCCGTCACAAGATCGCTCAAAGCCTTCTCCATGCCCCTGGCCAAGTCACGTTTCAGCTTTGGCGCAAGACCAGCGCGCATGATGTCCGCAAGTTCATTGCGGGGCGAGCTGAAGAAGTTGTCAAAAACACTGCGCACTTCGGGCGACAAATCTTTGCCAAGATAGCCCTTGATATTTTGATACAGATTGGTGAGCCAGTGGGCAAAGCGGGCAAACACGCCTTCCAGCTCAGGGCGTGGTGCCTTGCCCGTGCGCAGATAGGCTTCTCCGGCCCGGGCCAAAAGTTCCTTGTGTTCCACGGTCAGCGGTTCGCCTTCCCCCAGGCCAGCCCATTCACGCAGCTTCTGCCAATCACTTCGCATGATGTCATCGGCAAGGCCATTGCCGGTCATGTGATCCATGTTTTCAAAAAACATATGCCAAGATTCGTGGACCAGTGTGGAAAAATCTGCCTTGGTGAAGAGATGAAGGACTCGTCGCCCATTCTCAACTGAGAACATGCCGCGTGGGGAAGTGCCTTCCACAGCGTCCTGACGTAGCGCCGTGATATCGTCGGGAAGACGCGAGAAGAGAGCGTTCCGCCCGCTTTTCGCATATGCTTCCTTGACACTGACAAGGATGTCATATAAATAATTGGACGAGGTGGACGGCAGATGGGACGATGGATGCACAGCCAGTGAACGATCCTGAGCACTACGTTCACCGATGGCGGACGCTTGGGTTGAGGGGGGTGCAGCCTGACGCCCAGGAGTACCACGTCCGTCATTTTCTAATGCAACCACTCGATGTCCGTAATACATCCAATAGGGCTTTTTGTCCTTCCCAAGAGCACTTTTGAACGTCAATAAGGCAACATGTTCTTTGCCGCCTATGCGTACTGGCGTAACGGCATGGATGGCATGGCCTTTTCTTGGGACAATTTTTATCTCTCCCTTTTCACCTTTCTTGGGCCTTATTGCTTTGAGTTGCGGTTCCCTTCTGTACCATTCGGCCCTTTGGATAATCTCAGGTATATAAAAAAATGTGGAGTATGCCACATCCGTTCTGTTTGCGTACAACTCCCCAATCCCAAATTTGTCAATGACTACCTTGCCCACGCCAGGCAGCTTTGTTTCCCACGTCGTGTTGTACAAGCTGTCCAGGCTTTTTACGGCAGGCTTTCGGTCGCCAGTGATGAGTGGTATTTCCATCCATTCCACAGGAACAGCCGCTGTGCCCTTGCGCCATTCAATCCGGGGATCCGCCGAATCGAGAATAGCTGCCTGCCGTAAGCCCTCAGCAGGAGTTGCAGTGTCGCCGTGACGGATGGTGACGTCAGCGAGATAGTCCGCTGCTGTTTTGCCGTTGACGCTGTGTCGGGCATTGTATTCCGCCTGATAGCGCAAGATAGCCAAATTGGCGTTTACTGCGTCATCCAACGTTGTGCCTTCGTCCAGTAATGCCTTGCTGATGCCCGTGTTTTCAAACGATTGCCGCATTTCCTCCCGAAGGCGCACTGTTTGACGGTCAAGTTCGCTGAGATTGCTCTCGCTCATCTGGGTGTCCAGACGCGTAATTTCTGCACGGATGTTTTCCATTTCCACGTTCAAGCGGGCATGCGCCCTCACCCCCCTGTACGCCGACAGCGCGCCTCCGGTTGCCCCGAACAGCGAACCCAGGGCAGCGCTCATGCTCAGGCCGTGCAGCACGTCCACAAAGCCGATGTCCTCGCCCTTGGCCGCCAAGTCCGGCATGGTCAGGCCCATGGACGCAGCGCCGCCCAACGTGCCTTCCACAACACCAGTCTTCATTCCAGCGAGTAACCCCGCCCCATACGCACTCTTGCCCGTCTGCAAGGCAGCAGAAACCGCCGTCTTGGCCCCGCGCATACCGCCAGAGAATGGAATCAAGTTGATAGGGTCTGGCAGGCCACCAATAAGCATGGCCCCAAAGCCCAAAGCGCGCATGGGCAGACTGAAGGCTTCGTCCCCAGCGGAAATGATGGTTTCCCGATGCCGCCGCAGGTCAAAGTTCTCGGCCAGAATGCGCGCTCGCGTGGGCGTCATGGCGTCTGTGTACTGGATGCCCTCGCGGAACCATTCCGATGCCTTCCAGTCCTCTTGGCTCATGGCAAAGGCGTTGGCAGGCCGCGGCATCTGCGTCTGCGGATCCCAGGCGTAGTAGCTGGCATCATACTGCCCGGCGTCCTTTTCCGCCTGCATGATGCGGCCTTCTTCCAGGGCACGGCCAGGCGTGGAGTAGTCCTCAAATGCCTGGGCCACATGGGTAGACAGGTACTCGCCCACGGAAGGCGGATTGAGCAGCGCAGGCGCGTTGGCGACGTCCTCGATGTTTACGGGCTTGAGATCGGTGAAGGCTTGTCCGAACATAGCTTACTCCTCTCCCGCGTCGTCCACATCCACCAGTTGCGGGCCACGACGCTTGCGCTTGCGCAGCAATTCTTCGATGTCATAGGCCACGATTGTGCCCTTGTGGGCCGTCGGTTTCGCCAGATTGCGAAACCGAGTTTGCTGCGGTTGCAGCGAACCAGCATTGCCACCCTGGGCAATGCTGAGGGGGTGACCGGTCGTGGCATCCACTAAAACAACGCGCTGGCCGCTCTCGTCGCTGATGAAAATGCCGTTCTCAAACATGCCCGTGATGTTGGCCCGGGCCAGGCGTCCGGCTTGCGTCGTGGCGTCAGGAATGTTGGCCATGGCTTGGGCCAGCAGCTTCTCGCGTCGGGCATTGGCCGCGTCAGCCACGTCAGACGCGCTGAAATCTCTATTCTTGGGCAGGAGCAGAAAGCAGTTGTCCGTATCGTGGCTGTCAAAAGCCTTTTCCAGCTCGTCCACATTGCCCCCCAAAAGCTGGTACTTGGCAAAGGTCTCCTGCATGTTCTTGGCGAATGTGCGTAGGGCCGGATTGGCCGGGAAGGCGCTGGCCATGCTCTGCGTCACGGCCACAAGGTCAGAGCCGGACAAGGCATCCTTGGCCGCCTGCTTCCACTCGGTATCCCCGGCAATGTCGCTGGCCTTGGCCTCAGCGGCGTGCATGAAGGTGCCCAAGGTCTTTTCCGAAAGGGCAGGCAGGACGGGCAAGAGCGTGATCACGCTGTCGGGCACTTTCATTTGTCGAAACGCGTCTGCCGTGAACTGCCCAAGCTCTGTGGACATCTGGCGTAACCATCCCGCGCGCTGCAAGGGGTCTTTCAGGGCATCGTAGTTGCGGCGTAATTCTTCGGCTTGGGATTTGCTCAATACCTGCGGCGTGAAACTGAGTCCTTGGCCCATGCGCTCTTGGAGCTGAAGGGAATGCAGAATCTTGTCCTCAGTGTTGAGGTGTTCTCCCTGCATGGCCGGAAGCTGGGCCACATAGGCCGCCGGATCGGCGATGAATGCCTTTTGCCGCTTGTCCAGGGCAGACGTTACGTGGTCGCGCATGGTCGTGGCCTGCTTGGCATTGTCCGGCGTGACTAGCGCCTGCATGCGTTTTCTGGCCGCCGTGGCCTGCTCCACAAAGGGCAGATCGGACACGCCGGCCAGCGTGCTGTAGGCGGTTTGGGCCAGGTGCAGACGTTGCGCCAGGGTCTCGGCTTCCTGGTTCAGGCCAAGACTGCGCAGGGTAGCAATGTCGTGTTCTGCGGCAGAGAAGTCCCCAGAGTCCAGGCCAAAGGTGAGGTGATTGCTGAAGTTCTCCGCTGTCATGCCTGCCTGTTGGGCGCGTTCCCGACGGGCATGATCCAGCTTGCCGCGCATCCTCAGGAGCTGATCAGGAGGCAACAGTCCGCCGTAGCGTCCGCTGGGGGCGGTGGTAGTGACATCCTGTTTGTCATGTGTGACATCTCTTCCTGTCGTGACGACATCTCTT
>JAFTCE010000011.1 GCA_017454855.1 Desulfovibrio sp. | reverse complement strand
GGCATGTCTGCGGGGTGCCCAGATAAAAACCCATGGCGCTGTCCACGCCCAGGGGACAGGGGGGCTGTTTCTGCGTGGTCGGGTGCAAGGCGAGTTCGTAGTCCAGCGGGGCGTCGAGGAAACTGCGCAGATACGTTGCTAGGGCTTTGTGGCCCGCCTGTCCCGGCAGAAAATGGCGCATATCCCCGCATTCTACCTTGTCCAGGTGGATGCGGAATTTGCCCGTGCTGTCACGCAGGCATTGTCCCAGCATGGCATCCACGCCCAGGCACGCATTACTGTGTCCCAGGCGGCAACGCTGATCGGCGGGAATGGGTACGCGACGTTCCACGCACTGTTCCACACGCACGTCGCCGCGATCAAGAACATAACCAAGATACAGTTCCAGCTTCGCGGCGGAACGGATACGACGGTGAAAAATTTCCATCAGGCGGGCTCTGGGCAACCCGGTGTCCCGCAGAGACGGGTGCGCCTGCCCCATGAGGCAGAACTGGATGTGCACGATCTCGTGCCTTCGGTTTTCTACCGTGTGGCATTCCAGCCTATTGTGCCTATTGGCGATATAACGCAAATGGGTCAGGTGGTTGTTGAGGATATCCAGAAAGTCGCGCGAGACGCTCTCGTCGTTGCGTGCCTCTTCCAGCAGTTCTTCGGTGTATAGGGTGGGCAGCGGCCCCATGGTGCTGTACAGGCCGAAACTGGTGGCTGTGAACGTGTAGCGCGGGCGATCCTCCTGTTCTTCAACGGACATCACTTCGGTAGAGGGAAAGGCCAGCGAGAGCCAAGGGCGAATGACGATGTTCTCCCGGATGAAGGCGTGCCATTCATCGGGCGTTTGGGCATGCAGGTACCCGAGCAGGCGTAGCGCCTGCCCCAGGGAGAACGTTTTCGGCTCGGAGAGGAGCCGTGTCGTCAGATCAGCTGTTTTTCGCCCAGTCGCGGTGGCCATTGATGGCTCTCCTCGCTGCCGCTCATGGTGAGGAGCAGCCGAGTATAGGTGTTGAGGTTAGCGTATTCGGCAAAAAAGCGTTCCAGAGCATTGGCGAAGAGAAACAGATCGCCGCTGGAAACAAAGCCTGCTGGTTCGAGTGTAAGGCTGAGCAGCCGCCCGCGGAGCAGCCGTCCGTGGAATAGACGCTCCTCGTCGCCGGAGGAAAAGGCCGTGACAGCCTGCACGCGCCGCTGGTTGGCGGCGGCAAGTTCAGGCGCGGCCCCTTTTTCCGGCAGATAGAGCTCCAGCAAAGAGCGCAATGCTTCAGCGGAGGCCAGAGAAAGCAGGTTGGCGTTCATGTGTGACAAAAAGCGCCATTGCAGGCTTTCGTCGTCATGGCGGGGCAGCATGGGTGCGGGAGCCGTGATGTTGGAAAAGTCAGCCTGAGCTGGCGAGGAGTCCGTAGGACGGCATACATCCCCCGCTTGGAGGCTGCCAGGCAAGGAATGGTTGCAGCATAAAAGATCCATAGAAAGTGTGCAGCGGTCGGGAATCTCCTCGCGGTCCTCCAGCCGGTACAGGGGCATGAGCAGATGCTCGATGGTACCATCTTTTTCGGATCTTCGGTAGCGAAGGCTGTAGAGCAGCCCCTTGCTGGTCTCGTCATAGGCTTCATAGGACCGGCACGGCAGCGTGCGCCCACCGGAGAACAGTGCCGTGGCCCTTTCCACGTCCAGAATTTCAAGGAAACGGCGTTTGCCGTCCTGTGGACGAATAATGTATTCTTCCCGTGTGTGATCAATGACGAGTGGTTCCGCCGGTACGTGAAATGCATTGATTGCCGGGATTATATTGAGCGCAAAACATCCATCGGGGAATTCAGGCACATCGGGGGCATTGCCGCGCAGGTGAAATTCTAGCTTGAGTTCCTTATCATCGCCTGTAAGGGCACAGCGTTTAAGACCGGATACTCGCAGGGCAAGCAATTGTTCGGGGCAATGGAAATAGCGAATTAATTCCATATAGCCGCGGTTGATTCTGCGTTTTGCCGGCAGACGTATGTCTGTCAGGGGCTGGGCGTACTGCCTGATAGCTTGCGCGGGCAGAAAAACTGTTTGCGCTCCCGCACTGACAGAAAAACCCGTGCAGCGTGTGAGCAGGACCATAAGCCTTTGCGAGGAAGCGGCATAGCTGCCCGTGAGGTACAGAGAGAGACTGTCGTCCAAAAAGTTGCGAAGGGGTACGCGCCCCTGAAGGGTTACCGTAACCGTGGTGGAAGACATATTGGGTGTCACGCTCTTCACGGAGGTGATGTCCAGGGGAAGGACGCGCAACGCATGGGTCGTGCTGTAGATACAGGGCACGCCATCCACGGGATTGGACGCCACTTGCGTTTCGGCGGGCACATCAAGCGCTTCAGCGAAGCCTTGCCGCAGAGTGAATCGTAACAAAGTCACGGACGGCACGGGCAGAATGGCCTGCGGGAATACCAAGCGCAACAGGGATTGTATCAGTCTGGGGGCGGTCTGGTCGAGACGCTCATGGATTTTGGCGCAGAGCCAGGCCGTGCCCTCAAGGATGCGTTCCACGTCCGGGTCGCCGCTTTCCTCCAGCAGCATCGGCGCAATGGCCGGATAGCGGCGGGCGAATTCGCCGGCTCCTTCACGCAGACGCTGTAGCTGTTCCCGGTAATACTTGTCCACAGGCTTACCCCAGTACGACTGTCAAAAAGAGTCCCTTTGCCGTTTGCGGGCGGAGTCAACGTCTGCCTGCTCCGCAGAGCGAAGGTCATTAACGTCCTTCGCAAGTGCACTTTGGCACTCGTTCATCACATCCCGCGCTACCAGGGAAAGTTTCGCGCCATGCCTGTCGCTGTCCAGCACAGCCCTCGTATTGCCTGCGAAATCGCGCGCATACCTGCCGTGCCTGGCATCTGCCCTGTCGTCCTTTTCCCATTCGGCAATACCCAAATTAAAGCGTTTTTTGACAGCCTCGTAAAAAGGGTCCGGGTCGTTTCCCCGGATGCTCAGGCGGGCAATCTTCAAGGGATTGTTGCAGACCAGCATGTCCACCCGGCGAAAGGTGGCGGCTTCATCCTCCAGGATGAACGACAGCCGGGAATACGGTGCCTCCAACGTCCAGTCCTGCCGCTGGTAGCCCAGTTCGGTCAGGCGGTGCTCCATTTTTAGCGGGCTGGTGTCCAGCGACACATCAAAAATGACAGGTAGCGGAAGCTTGCTTTTGTCCTCGGAGGCGCCTGCAGCGGCGGCAGGCGGCTGCGCCGTATCTTTCCCCGCTGACGCATCAGCCGAAGACCCTGGAGAGGACGCCGCGCAGCCCCCTGCCAAACATGCGGCCAGCAGAATCGCCGTTACTTTACCCGTGTTGCGCGTCATAGATCTAAACCAGTGTCAGTGTATAAAGCTCGGCCTCGTCCTCCTCGGGAAAGGGGCCAAAAGAAAGCACATCCGGGCAGGCGGGTACGCGGACATAGTAGGAGATTCCCGCGTTCAACACGTTCTTGACGCCCCAGCCCTCGCATTCAACGTCGCGAATGGTGAGCTTCATGCCCTGTACCGGATAGTGCAGAGTGCACTTTTCCGGGATGGTCCCGATGGGTCCCACGCCGTGGGCCGTGGGCACGCCGGTGTCAGCCCCGGCCGTACCTGAAGCGAAAAAAGCGCCCTGCCAAAAGTCGTCCACTGGTCCTGTTTCGAACCACAGGCCCAAGCGTCCCAGCGCATGCGGCTTCAGACGATAGGCCGGCTGTATGGGTTTGAAGGTATTGGCCCGCACAGCCACTTTGGCCCCCAGACCGTTCTTGAAAGCCTCGGCGTCCCGCAGTGGCGTGGGCAGGGAGGCCATGTCCGGTACGGCCCCTGAGGGTGAGAGCAGGATGGGAAAACCATTACCCGCTTCGGCCTGCGCGCCCAGCGCGGCGAGTGCCAGACTGGCACGCACATCCCTGTCGGAGAAATCCGAACCGGCAATGACCCAGGCATGGCAGGTCGCCAGCTTGCGGGCCACGTTGCCCCAAGTCATGGCATCAGGCGCGGCATCCCAAAAATGGGCCTGCACGTCCAGGCCCGATTTAGCAAGTTCCTGCGCCAACAGGCGCGCGAGGCCCTCATTCTCTTCCAGCAGGCTCAAAAGCACGCGTTTTTTTCCGGCCATGCGCAGTCTCCTTACGCAAAGTCCATGGTAAACATACCGTCTTCGCCTACGCCCAGAGTGACTGATGCGGGCATGGCGGAATCGGTCATATGGTCCAGGATGCTGTGCGCCAGGCGCGGCAGCACTGAACCGGACAGAATGTAGTCGATATTGCGAGCGCCGGTTTCCGTTTCCGAACAGCGGGCCACGATCTGCTCGGTGACGGCTTCGCTCCACGAAAGCTGCATGTCCTTGTTCTCCCTGAGGCGGCGGGCCAGACCTTGAAGTTTGAGCTCCGTAATGTTCTTCATGGCGGAACTCTCCAGACTGCGGTAAGGCACAATGGTCATGCGGCCAAGAAGCGCTGGACGGAAATGCTCGGAAAGCACGGGCCGGGCAACGTTAAGCACGGCTTCCATGTCCGCCTCGGCGTCGCTCCCTGTCATTTCCTGAATGATGTCCGAGGCCAGGTTGGAGGTGAGCATAATGATGGTGTTCTTAAAGCTCACTTCCTTGCCCTCGCCGTCGGTCAGCGTTCCCTTGTCGAAAACCTGATAGAAAAGGTTGAGCACATCTATGTGGGCCTTTTCCGCCTCATCCAACAGCACTACCGTATAGGGGCGGCGGCGTACGGCCTCGGTGAGCATGCCACCCTCGCCGTAGCCCACATAGCCCGGAGGCGAGCCGATGAGGCGCGATATGGTATGTTTTTCCTGAAATTCGCTCATATTGATGGTTACGACGCAGCTTTCATCGCCAAAGAGCAGTTCGGCCAAGGCCAGCCCCGTTTCCGTCTTGCCCACGCCGGAGGGACCAACAAGCAGAAAGACGCCCAGCGGCTGGTCGGGCGTGCGTAGCCCGGCGGTAGAGGCCTGAATGCCCTTGGTGATGGCGGCCAGAGCCATGTCCTGCCCCTTGATGCGGCGGGCGAGCAATGTGTCCAGATCCCTCGTGACGGCCGCCTGCTCCTGCGCCATGCGGCCCACGGGGATGCCCGTCCAGTCGGCCACAACCTGCGCCACCACGTCGGTTGTCACTTCCACATGCACAAGGGCACCGCGCTCGCGCAGCGCATCGAGGCGTTCTCTGGCGGCGGCAAAGGCTTCCTCGGCCTCTGCCGGGCTTGTCGCTGCGCTGCTGTCTTCGGGCGTCACCTCATCCCCTTCGGAGGCAGACACTTTGTTGGTCTGTGCCGCGTCGGCCATGCCTTTTGCAGCCAGCATAGCCGTGCGCTTATCAATGAACTCGCGGGCTGCTTCGCGCTCCTCGCGCCATTCAACCTCAAGTTTTTCCACCTCGGCTTTGAGTGAGGCGATGCGCTTTTCCAGCCCGGCTACATGCTCCGCATCCACATCCACGCCGTTTGCCTGATCGCGCTGAAGGCCGCGAAGTTCCCGTTCCGCCGCCTGAATGGCGCGCTCCTTGTCCTCAAGGGGCGCGGGTTTGGCTGAGAGACTCACCTTGACACGGGCGCAGGCCGTGTCCAGCAGGTCAATGGCTTTGTCGGGGAGAAAGCGGCCCGTGATGTAGCGGTGGGCGAGGCTGGCGGCCGCGGCGATGGCGTCGTCGCGGATGAGCACATTATGCGCTTTCTCATAGTTGGCACGGATGCCACGCAGAATGAGCGTTGCCGTTTCCACGGAAGGCTCGTCCAGCTTGACGAGCTGGAAGCGACGGGCCAGAGCCGGATCTTTCTCAAAATATTTCTTGTATTCCTTCCAGGTGGTGGCCGCGCAGGTGCGAATCTCGCCGCGCGCCAATGCGGGCTTCATAAGGTTGGCGGCGTCCGAACCGCCGGCAGCCCCACCCGCGCCCACCAGCATGTGGGCCTCATCAATAAACAAAATGATGGGGGCTTCGCTGGTCTTGATTTCGTCCAGTACTCCCTTGAGACGCCGCTCAAATTCGCCCTTCATGCCCGCCCCGGCTTCCAGAAGCCCCATATCCAGCGAGAGCAGGCTCACGCCCGCAAGAACGTCCGGCACATCCCCTTCCACAATGCGCAGGGCAAGGCCCTCTAAAACGGCAGTCTTGCCGACGCCCGGCTCACCCACGAGGATGGGATTATTTTTACGACGTCGGGCCAGAATGTCCACCATCTGGCGGATTTCTTCGTCGCGACCAAACACGGGGTCAATTTTGCCGTCGCGGGCCTTGGCGGTGAAATCCTCGCAAAATTTGGCAATGAAGCTCTCGCCCGGCCGACTGGCAACGCCCTGTCCTGCTTCGCCGGATGCGGGCGCGGCAGCGGCCACGGCGGCCGTTTCGTCCGAGGCGTTGGCGAGGCTTGCAAAATCGCGCAGCAAATCGTCACGGCTTACGGCGGAAAATACATCAGCGTAGCTGCCCTGGGCGTAGACGGCGGGTTTACGCAAAAAAGCCAGCAGCACCGTACCGGAGCGTATCTGCGCCAGCCCCAGATCCACCGAGGCGATAAGCCAGGCGTTTTCCAGCAGTTCGATGAGCAGGGGGGAAAATACCGGCCGCCCGGCATTGCCGGACCGGAAATCGTCTAGTGTGGCGTCAAGCAGGCGCGTCACCTTGCCGATATCGATGCCGAAGCGTTCCAGGGCCAGAGGAATATCGCTGCGGCCATCTGCCAGGCAGGCAAGGAAAAAATGCTCGATGGTAACCTCGTAGTGCGTGCGGGTGACGGCCTGGCCGGCGGCGGTGGTCAGTGCCGTGGTGGCAAAGGCGTTGCATTTGTCCAGCAGGGACTTCATATCGACACCGGTCATATGTGACCTCCGTGCGGGTGGGGAATACAAAGGCCGAACACAGCGCCCCGCCCCCAAAACTGTCGGATGGCGGGACGCCGTAACGTCAGGCCGTGGCGTCGTTAGGCTTTCCAGTTATCGACGTATTCGATGTTGCCGTCGTTGTATGTCCAGGTAATCTTGGAATAGGTAAAGGAGACCTCTTCCATGTCCTGGTAGGGTTTGTTGTCCGGGAGGAAGGTAACGGGGGTGTGGTGCTTCATTTGCACCACGATGGCCTGCTCCAGCTTGACGGTGAAGTATTTTTCTTCGGTGCCGTCTTCCTTGATGCGATAGAAGTCGAGGGTCACGTCGCACTGTTCGCCCGTGCAGCAGGCTTTGTAGAGTTTGGGCGAAGCCACATCCACGGCCTTGGTGATGGTGTAGGGGTGGTGGATGCGCTGGCCCGTGGGCAGGCCGGTGTGCGTGTCCTTGGGAATTTCGACAAAATGGTCGGCGGCATAGCAGAGTATCTTGTCCTTCTTGTCGCCGCCCTGGGGGCAGCTGCCCTTGATGTCGCCCTGTGTCTTGCCCTTTACCGCCATATACGAAGTCAGAGCCATGATGTTCTCCTTTCTGGTTATAATACGAATCTGCCGTGTGGAGCAATTCCTCAAGCCTGAAAAATCTTCACGAGAGCGCTCCCGGCTTACTGCTTATCCAGCTTGCCCACCAGGGACAGCGTGAAGCTCGCGCCCATGTACTTGAAGTGAGGACGCGCTAGCAGACCGACGGAATACCAACCAGGGTCGCCTTCAACGTCGTTGACCGTAATTTGCGCCATGCGCAGGGGTCTCTTGCTGCGGGTTGTGGGATCTGGGTTGTCCATTTCCGTCACATACTGGCTGATCCACTTGTTCAGCTCGCGTTCCAGGTCGCCGCGCTCCTTCCAGCTGCCGATATTCTCACGCTGGATGACCTTGATGTAGTGCGCGAGCCGGTTCATGATCATCATGTAGGGCAGCTGGGTGGAGAGCTTGAAGTTCATCTCCGCCTCCTTGCCCTCGGGCGTGTTAGCGAAGACTTTGGGTCTGAGGCAGGAGTTAGCTGAGAAGAAGGCCGCATTGTCCGAGCCCTTGCGCATGGTCAGCGCGATGAAACCTTCCTCGGCCAACTCGTATTCACGGCGTTCGGAAATGAGCACCTGTGTGGGAATCTTGGTTTCCACCTGACCCAAGTTCTCAAACTGGTACAAGGGTAGATTCTCCACGGTACCGCCGCCCTGGGGACCGATGATGTTGCTGCACCAGCGATACTTGGCAAAACTGTCCGTGAGGCGCGTGGCGAAGGCGAAGGCTGTGTTGCCCCAGCAGAACTGCTCGTCATTGTCGGCCTGCTCCTTGAAGTTGAAGGTCTTGGCTGGCACGGTGTCCTCCCCGTAAGGCAGGCGGAGCAGGAACTTAGGCAGGGTCAGGCCAACGTACCGGGCGTCCTCCGATTCGCGGAAGGAACGCCACTTGGTGTACTGCGGCATCTCGAAGATAGAGTGCAGATCCTTGAGGTTGGGCAACTGTTCCCAGGCGTCAATGCCGAAGAAGTCCTTGCCCGCCGCTGCGATGAACGGCGCATGCGACATGGCCGATACCGAAGCCACATACTGCAACAGGGAGATGTCCTGTGGTTTGGGGCCGAATTCATAATTGGCGATGATGGCACCTACGGGTTGCCCGCCGAACTGGCCGTATTCCGCCGTGTATACCTGCTTGTACAGGCCGGATTTTACCACCTCCGGCGCGTCTTCGAAATCATCAAGCAGGTCGGATTTGGAGACGTTGATGAACTCCACCTTTATGTTCTGGCGGAAGTCCGTGTTGTCCACCAGATACTTCATGGAACGCCAGGCGGATTCAAGCTGCTGCACTTCGGCGTTGTGCATGATTTCGTTGACTTGGGCAGTGAGTTTGCCGTCAAGCTGGGCGATCATTTCGTCGACTAGGGCGCCGGAGATTTTCTGCGCGCCTTGCGCTCCGGCAAGCTGTTCGATGAACGCCTGAAGGCCCGCCTTCGTTATTGCATAGCCATCGTCCGAAGGTTTCAGCTTGGACGCTTCCACAATTTCATCGAGCAGGTTTCCGCTGGCGGCAAGCGCCGCGCCTTCCTGCTGTTCCTGTTCGGTCTGGCTCATATGATGCTCCCTATTTTTCTATGCCCAGTTCCTTGAGTACCTTGGCACGTGCGTCCTCGTCACCTACCAGTTCCTGCAATTTTTTGCGGAAATCAGGCACGTTGGAGAGCGGCCCCTTGAGGGCTTTGAGGGCTTCGCGCAATTCCATCATCTTGGCCAGTTCCGGAACATTTTTTACGATAGCGTCCGGCTCGAAATCCTTGAGACTCTGGAATTTGAGGTCTACTGTCAACTGAGCTTCCGGGTCGTCGGTGAGCTTGTTGGCCACATTGGCCTTGACGCCCAGACCCTGGGCTTTCATGACATCGTTAAAATTGTCCTTGTCGATGTTGACGGGTGCGCGGTCTTCAAGCAGGCGGTCATCCTGCTTGAGGGTGAAATCACCGAGAACCATGAGTTTGAGTGGAAGTTCAATCTCTTCCTTGGCGTCGCCAGTGGCCGGGCGGTACACGATATTGACCCGTTCCTTAGGGGCAACGGAGGCTTCCTTAGCCATGCGAAACTCCTTGGGTTATGCGTTCACTTTTACGGCGCAGCGAGAACCATTGCGTCGGGGAATGTTCCGGAAATGTGACTACGGTTGTCGGAATCTTTGAGGTTCACACTGGGAACCTCCCTAAAACCGTTCAACAACGTATAAACTGTATCTTATAGAAAAAAGGAAGGGTTGACAATTGATAACATATTGATTTAACAAATTTTATATATAACGTAATAATTTGATATTAAATACTATTTTTCCACACCAGTGCGGCCGAAGGACGTAAGCGAGCGATTATGCACTGCAATGCTACGGTCTTGTCCCTGTTTTGTGCCAGGGAAAAGGCATCACGGGTGGCTAGCAGCACGTCCAACGCAAGGTTGGTGTCCCAGTCTGCAACATGCCGAGTTTCCAGTTCATCCAACAACCCCTGCGCCAGCGCAGCGGCGATGTCCCGTTCGCGGGCAACGCACAGCAGACGGAGCTGATGCGTGCGTAACCGCATGTTGGCAGCTGGGGAATCCCCCTGGGCCTGTTCCAACAGCTTTAGGGCTGCGGCAAGCTGATTTGAAGCGGTCAGGCGCTCCGCCTCTGCCACAATGTCTGCATGGGCATCGGCGGTTGACTGGGAATACGGCACAGCGGTTGTCGCGGGCTGTGGCACGCCCGAAGCGGAGAGGTCGGTTTCGCTCAGAGTGACCAGCCACTCCTGTGTATCCTGATCGGCAAAAGGCATGCCGCCGTCAAAGGTGAGATGTTCCACGCCCTTGAGTCGTCGAACAAAACGTGATGTTTCCTCACGCACACGTTGGCGGGCTTCGGCATAGGCGTCGCCCAGCCCTTCCAACGCAGCGTTGATGATATACTGCGCATCAAAACAGAAAATGGAAGCGGAAAACAGGTCCTCGCCGCCGAGGGCCGCATCAAGGTATTTGCCTGTTTCAAGCAGGCGGCGCAGTCCGGCAAGATGGTCGGCATCCGGCGGCGGGATATGCGTCTGTCCCTCCGTAGCCGGCGGCAAAGCTGACACTTTGCTCCACAGCGCAAGACGCAATACCTGCCACGGCAATGGAGCATCAGGGGAGGAACGGTGCGCCAGAAGCGCATAGCGGACTGCGGCGGCGGCGAAATCCTTCAAGGCCGCTTGGGCATCGTCGCCGGCATCGGGTGTGGCCGTGGCTGGCTGTGCCGGCGGGGAGGGCTGTTTCGGTGCGGCAGAAGGTTGCGACGGGGCTTGGACGGATTTCGACTGAGGGGCTGGCGTCGGAGCTGGTGCTTGAGCGGTCTGAAGGTTCTGACCAGGATTCTCTTCAGGGGCGGAAGGTGCCGTCTCAACAGGGAGTCGGCGCACGGCCTCAAGCATATCCCGCAGGGGCGCGGCATCGGGCATGCATTCCCCGGCGAGTTGATCCAGATTGCGGAGAGCTTCTGTCAAGCGAATTGTTACATCTTCAGGTAATGCGGGCGTGTCGCCATACTTCTGCAGCCACGCGTAGGCACGTTCGTGCCACCAGTCAAACGCATTGGTACGACGGCGTATCTTGGCAATGGGGGGGAAGGCCGATTCCCAAAACGTGCTGAGTAAAGCATGAAACAGATCGACGGCATTCTGTACTCCTTCAATCCCGTTGATCTCTTGCCAGGCTATGCCCACATAGGCCGCTATTTGCAGATCCTTGGATTTTTGCTCCAGAATGGTCCGACCTTGTGCGGCGATTTTCTGCCAGACAACAGTTCCCCCCTGTGTAGCGGAACCCAGCTTGCCAATTTCTGTTGTTACATCGACATATTCCTGCTCATACTTTGCATCGAAGCCGGCAGGGTCATCTCCCGGTATGGGGGTGCTTCCCAAAGCTATGCTGTCCATCACTGCCTCTATATTTCCATCAATGATATCTACCTGTTGTTTAAACTGAACGTGGAAATTTTCAATACTATCACTGAGCTTTGTCGAATACAGCCACGAACAGTAAAAACATGTGCGTCTTCCGATACATTGGAGATTGGTCGCCCGATGGGTTATTATAATAGTGTACTGAAACGTCGATTAAAGGCTTTGAGTTACATAAGACTGCTATAAGATGTTTTGTTTGAGCCAACAAGGGGAAAAAGAAGGAAATAAGAAATGTGTAGGTACTTACAAGCATTGATAACTATGTGTCACCGCATCCGCATCCGTGGCTGTAGCACTGGAACATCAGCCGGCTTAGGTGGGGAAATATTCGTCTGTGATGCTACGTCCACCTGTTGTGAGGATGCAACCGCCTGGGGTGGCTGTACCTTGTGCTCCATTTTTGCTTCCATTTCCCGCATTGAATCGTGGTGCGGTTTCAGCAGCGGTGTTGGCTTGCGCCACTCAAAATCATCCCATTCTCCATCCAGCAAGGACCAGTCCACATCAGGCAATGGCGGCTTGGGCTGGTGAGGCGGTGGGGGAATTGCCTCCTGACGTTGCCGTTCCTGCTCCTCTTCCTTCTTGTTCTTATCTTCCTTGCCCATGCCCAACCAACCGAACAATGCATGGCCGACTTTGTCGAGCAGTCCAGGTTCTTCTGTCGGCGTCAATGGTGTCGAAATTTGAGGTGTGGGAGAGGATTTTTTTGTTATAGCTGATTGTTCCTCTTCTGCCTCACGTTGCATTTCAGCCTTTTTACGGGCAGAAATCTGCATAGCCAGACGCCGGAGGCGCCGTATAAAATCTTTATAGTCGTCCAATCGGCCTAGGGTGATACATCCACGCGAACCATTATAGTGGACTGCGATTTCTGGACCAATCCTTTAGGTGGACATAGACTGCCCCAGGAGGGAAATATGTCCAAGGAGAGAAGGAAATTTTCGGCAGAGTTTAAGGCAAAGGTCGCATTGGAGGCTTTGGGCGGTGAAAGTTATGTGGTCTTGTTTGTTAGGCCACCTCTGAGC
>JAFTCE010000095.1 GCA_017454855.1 Desulfovibrio sp. | reverse complement strand
TGTGCCGAAAGCTGCTGGATGTTGCCGCCTGCGGCCAGGACTTTGCGCTTCTCTTCCAGAAGCGCGTCCACGATCTGTTTTGCCTCGGCGTCCGTAGCGCCGTGCTGTTGCAATATGTGTATGCAGTCTGCTCGGTTCATGGCCTCACTCCGTCACATTCCAGAGGCATTCCAGCGCCGCTTGCCCCAATTCGTCCTGCTGCCTGGCGCGCTCGGTCTCCTGCCGTGCCGCGTCCAGCTCCCGAATATCCTCTTCCGACAGCGCGCCTTCCTGGCGCAGGCGCTCCACTTCAGCCACAAGGTTTTCTTCAAAGGCTTGTGTGCGTTGCGCCTCGGCGGACTGTGCCGTCTGCGGATCGGCATTGCGCTCCAGGGGTGGGGCAGGCGTTATCTCCTCCCGGGCTTCCGTGGAGAAGTCCGGCTGTCCCTGCTGACCTTCGGCGATGCCCGCCCTTTCCTCCGGTGTGGCCTCGCGTTCGGCCATGCCGCGAACGTTGTCCAGCGCGCCGCTTTCCCGCAGCACTGGCCCCACGTCCACGGGTTCGCCGCTGTTCAAATCCCAAAGTGCCTTTTCCATAATCCGGGCCAGATCGCGCTTGCCACGCGGAGCCATGCCCGCCCGCATTACGTCCGCCAGGGCGTTGCGCGGTATGCTGTCCACAGACAGCATATTGTCGAATATTTCTTTCATGCGCGGTGAGATTTCCACGCCTGCATTGCTGATATGCCGGTATACCTGAAGGAACCAGTCTTTCATCCGGTCAAAGATGCCTTGCAGTTCCGGTCGTGGGGCTTCACCTGTGGCAAGATAGCGTTCCGCAGCCAGGGCAAATTTTTCTTCCTGCGCTGTTGTCCAGGTTGCATTTTCCCGCGCTCCCACGAAGTCACAAATGTCCGCCCAACGCTGCTTTGCATCCGCAGAAGACCGGGCATCCCTGGCCGTCGCTTCCAGCTCATGCCGGAAGATATGATACATCTCATGTGACGCCGTAGTAAGGTCAGACGCCTTGAAGAAGTTTACGGCAATTTTACCGTCTTCCTGAAAGGAGACGGAACCGCGCAAGCCAATGTTGCGGGCAAGGCCGTAGTCCGACTGATACCACGACGAAGGGAATTGCTGGCGATACTTGACAAGGTCGGCCTCGGTAAATATATTGCCGTTTAAAGCGTTGAGTATGTTACGAAGGGAATTGGACCCGGAGTGCACAGCCCAGCGCTTTTCTTTTTCCGTATTGATGTACCACAAATCGTTGACGTGATTTACAAACCATTGTTGATTTGGGACGCCGTTCTTTTCTTTGCCATAGGCTGATACAGCCATATGCACAGTAGCTGTTTTGTTTTGAAGCGAAACGTCAAAAGCTAATGGCACTACTACTGTAGCGCCGTTCTTGTCCACTACATCCAACATCATAACAAAGCGTGTTGTGTCTGTGGCTGATTGAAAAATAGCTATAGGGTCAGCTATGGCCGCTGGCAATTGTTTAAGAACGTGCTTGGTCATGGACGGATGCCCTGAACTCCTGCCCAACATGCCGTCAAAAACGTGTGGCGCCGCGTAAATTTCTCGAATATCCACCCCCAGCATAGACAAGACCAACGGCGTCCGTTGTAGCATAGGCACAGGGTTAAAAACTCCCCCATCACTGACAATTTTGTCTACCGCTTCACCCCACGCCCTCATTTCATAACGCATCATCACCCTTGATTCTGGTGTTTTGATGCCTCGTTGAAAGAACGTCTGCCCACCGTCTATGGCCCCATCCACACGCGGCTGATAGACTCGAAATTCCTGCCCCCCCATACGGGAAACGGCAGGGAAAAGTTCTTCAGCCAAGGCACGCTGTTCTGGCGACAGGGACGCATCTTTTCGCGCTGCTGTCAGCATATCCAGAGAGTGTTGCACTCCGCCATTGTCCAGCACATACTCAATGGCCCGGTGTTCAATGTTCTTCTTTGGATTGTAGCCAGACACAAGGCGGGTTTTCTTGCCCTCGGCAGCCGTAGCAACCGGACGCAGGAAGGACGCAATGAACGCCTCGCCAGGGTCAATTTTGGGGGCAGCGTTTCCCAGAAGTCCGCCATCGTGTGCCTGGAATTGCCGGGCAAATTTCACAAACTGCCCCATGCGGGCCGCAATTTCCTTTTGCGGTGTTGACACCAAGGTCAAGGCCAATATCTGCGATGCCTGCGTATGTTTCTTTGCGCCCGTCAAAGAACCTTGATTCATGTATGCCCGTATGGCCTTGGCTGTCGCCGCGCCGTCCTTTCCCCGGGACAGGTTGATCAGGTTCAGGGCGTCTATGAGAACCTTTTGCAAATCCCACGCGCCGCCCACGGCCTTGAGTTGGGCAAAATACGGCAAGGCCCGGTCGATCTTGTCAATGATGGAAGGAGGGGACTTGCGGATAATGTCATAGGACGGCAGCACAAAGCCGCGCAAGGCATCGACCGCTAAATCCTTGCCCCGGGTATTGAGATATCCGTTTTCATCCACCAGGGAAGAAACTTGCCGCTGCTCGATGACGCCATCCCGAATAAGGGCTTGCACGACATCCCTGGAAGACTCGTGGTCGAAGAATTGCCGCAGGGTGTCAAAGTCGCCTTCTTCAAGCCGGTTGTTGATAAGGCTGAAGGTCTCGCGCCGGATTTTCAGGGCTTTGCTCACGCCCTCCGCTTCGGCCTGAATGCTTTGGGTTGTCACCTCGTTGAAAAGCTGTGATGCCTCAGCCATTTCCCGTAAGGACATGTCCTTGTCCACCACACGCACCAGCACCGGATGCCGCATACCCTCAATCTGTGCCGGGTCGATGCCGAAGCGCTGGGCATTTTGCAGAAGATACTCGCGATACCCCCGGAATTTGTCGGTATCCCTGGCAAGCCCAAGGGACATGCTACGGCTGTTGCCCCCAAGGGCAATGCCGCCCTTTGTCACCACTGGCGGCCCGGTTGTGGCGTCCGGGTTGTCGTTGATGACGTAGCGCGGATCAAGACGCAAGGCATTCATGCGCACCTTGTCTTGTTCGCCGTAGTCGCTATGATACGGCCTGGCCTGTACTTCCGCCGGATAGTCGTCACGCCGCCGGAAGTCCTGCGTCGGGTCATGGGAAGGCGTCACGTCGTCCAGTTCCCTAACCTCGTAGTGCATGGGAAAATCGCCCTGGCTCGTTACGACGCTTCCAGTATTTCCGGCAATGCCCGGCCTGGCCGTCTCCTCAAAGACAGGCCCGCGCTCTTCCGGGGAAAGCGGCTGTACCTCGACGGCAGCAGGTTCTTCCGCAGTTGGCGGTGCTGCTTCCGTCTGGGCTTTGCCCTTGCGTTCACGCCGTCCAGGGCTTGCCTCCCCCTGCGAGTTGCTTTCCAGTGGCGGCGTGGAATCCTCGCCGAATTGACTGAGTGAACCGCCGTATGCCTCGTCAAACTCACGCCGGATTGCCGCCTCGCGCCCGTGTTCGCTGCTCCATTCCGGCAGCCATGCCTCGTAGTAGTCCCGCACGGATGCCTGACCGCCCATGTCACGCTCTGCCCAGGAGTGCGCCCGCATGTCAAACAAAATGGCCTGGACTTGCGCCCATTGTTTCACTCCCGCCGGGTTGTCGTCCGGGTGATCCTCAAGCCAGGCGCGTTCCAACAGTGACGCGTGCTGGTTGCGCAATTCCTCTGTCGCTGCCGCCTTCTCGGATGCCCGCCAGGCCGCTATTTCCCGTTCCAGACGGGCATGCGCCCTGGCCCCACGGTAGGCCGCAAGTCCACCGCCCGCAGCCCCGAACAGCGAACCCAGGGCCGCGCTCATAATCAGCCCGTGTCCCACGTCCGCAAAGCCAATGTCTTCACCCTTGGCGGCCAGGTCGGGCATGGTCAGCCCCATTGAGGCCGCGCCCCCCAGGGCCCCTTCCACAGCCCCGGTTTTCAATCCGGCCACAAGGCCAGCCGTTGCCGCGCTCTTGCCCGACTGCAAGGACGCAGACACCGCCGCTTTCGCGCCCTTCATCCCGCCAGAGAAGGGAATCAGGTTGATGGGATCGGGCAGGCCGCCCAGGAGCATGGCCCCGAAGCCCAGGGCGCGTGTGGGCAGGGCAAACGCTTCGTCCCCAGCGGCAACGATGGTTTCCCGATAGCGGCGCAGATCAAAGTTTTCGGCCAGGATGCGCGCACGCGTGGGCGTCATGGCGTCGGTGTACTCAATGCCTTCACGGAACCA
>JAFTCE010000094.1 GCA_017454855.1 Desulfovibrio sp. | reverse complement strand
ATAAATGGTGCTGCCCCAATTTCATACAGCTTGCTCTTCATAGTACCACTTTCAGATACGACCATTGTGTACAATGGAGTATGTTCATTCCAGTTTGATTCTGGATGCACGATAAATCGACCTCGAATGGCTAAATTTGCAAATCCCAACATCGTCATAAGTACAGCATTTTGGTTCCACCCGGTGATGCTGCCTATGGCCTCCATAGCTTTCTGGATAGTAGGATTAGATAAAGCAAAAGTTTGGTTGACTGCTAGTGGTGTCGTTTGAATTTTCGATGGGGTGATACACATGAGAAGATTAAGACGCTGCTGCATCTGTTGCTGAATCTGTAATTCATACTGATTCTTCATATACGTTTTGCATTCTGCATATACACGATTCCACTCCTCCCAAAATTTCAAAGGGTTGTCATAAACTGACATAGTCATACTGGGCTGGCCATTCGACAGAATAGGATAGTTGGGGGTGAAATTATTATACATGATATTTTCTCCCTGTGCCGGGTGCCCATAGGCACCCGGGCTTTTTGTTGTTAGACAATCTGGACAACCATTGCTTATCGGCTATTTTATTCAAGTAACGCTCTGTCATTTACCTGTTCGGTATGATAGTAACTGGTAAGATAGCTCCTCCAGTGACAAGTGTAGACACCGTTGCAGCGGTTTTTACTGCATCCTTGCTATAGCAAACGCAGATTGAAGTGTCACACAAGTCATTCCGCTAAACCGACCGTCACTTGATCCAGCCCTGCCCGTGTGTGATGGGTGTGTCATTTCATTTCGCGGTTGCTATAGATGTATCGTCTGTTGCTGATATGCTGGGGGCGGCTCTCAGCGTATCGTGTGTCTCTCCATGGGATCTCAAAATGGTACTCGCTGTGTCTTTTTCGATCCGGAAAGTACCTCTAGCCTCTCCAGTCACCTCAAAAATGACTCTGTAGTTACTCGCATCAGCTTGCAACTGATGAAACATAGACTGAAACATGCTGGGTGTATCCTTCAAGGCTATCCTGCATCCGGTAGGACGCCAGGTATTCAATAACTCAGGGTGGATCAAAGCAATCTCGCAGATATGCCGAGCCCATTGCCCATGTGTAAGGTTGTGCTGTTCCATGATCTCGACCTGGGAAAGATTTTGCTTCATGTCTTCTTGGACCAAAGCATTCATCTCACGGAACTTAGCTGAACGTTTCATAATTTGCCCCTTATGAATTTTTTATGTAACCATTGATGCAAATGTTACAACCACTGTTGATATACCATTCTCGTTGTGTCTACCCTGGATACCCGTAGCAAAGTATTTCTCATTTTTTCTTATCATTTCAGCAGGATATATAGAATACAGAGATAGAGAGCCTGATGTCTTTTAAACAAAGCCTAGTTAGCCTTATCGTAGACGATCTTCCTTGCCTCCATAAACGCCTCCACGTCAGATTTCCTATACCGCACAGACCTTCCAAGCTTACTGTACGCGATACCCTCCCTCTTGAAAAACCGCTGCTTTTGCAGCGTTGACCTACTCAAGCCGGTCAACACGCTAACCTCTTGCTCTGTGAGCCATTCTTTGGACAAACACGGAAATGTGGGCAGCAGGGGAGAACACATAGGCTTCTCCAAGATTTTTGGGTATAACTGAAGTTGGCATCCAAATTGGACACCAGAGACATTGCCAAAGGTGGCTGATAGGAAGGCTTGCGAATCAGGGGTGAATGCCCTAGAAGTGACTTGCCTATCATCAATCCAGACACGAAACCGTGGGTACGGTTTCCCCTGTTAGTCGGCTGCCCCCCGCAGCCGATTTTTATTCGTTCATACGTCACCATCCTTTTTTTGCAGTTTTGCTCTCATACGGGATCTGCACCGTTCAGAGCAGTATATTGCCTTATCCCCTTTTGCTTGGTAAAAATCGCCGCAACATGCGCATTTCTTAGTATATTTCAACTTGATTTCGGCATTCGGCGTGAGCAAGGGGAGAAATAACCATTTTAGCGTTATATATTCCTCAAATGTCAAATTACTTGTATTTTCAAGTTGTTCCGTAACGACTATACGGTAAATCCAGTCATCATCGTTAGGATCATGCGAACACGTCAAAACATTTTTTTCAACAGCTAATTTGAGCCAATCTGATAATTTGATGATGGGCTGAAAGCCGTTAGAGCATTGCTCTAAAATTATCGATTTGCTTTTGATGTCCTTTCTGAGGGCATTGCCTAGTTCGTCAATAATTTCAGCGAGTAAGTGGCTTGGGTTATTGCTTAAAAATTTTATCCTGTCCTGCTTCACAAAAGGATTTCTATTACCTACCCACTTGTGACGTTCTTCCTCGGTATAAAAAATTAAACCGTCTATCGCTGTTGAGCGGAAATAATACCTTTCCCCCAACATGGCGCCATTTTTTAACCAGAAGTCAATGAAATCAGCTACTAATTTTCTATTGTCTTGTAAGGGAAGGTTTACATATTTGTGAATCTGCAGTTTTTGCGGTGGCATGTTCCCTCCTGCAAGGAAAAAGTAACAGAAGCCGATACCCCTGTCAACCAAAAATTTTTTGGTTTTTTTGGCTTTGATTGCTAAATGAAATTTTATCCTTTTATTTTAATGGGTTATCTTGTATACGTTTTCAGATAGCCACAAGTGTCAGGGGACGATACTCATTTCATTTTTTCGGGGAAAGTCGTATCACAGCAAAAGATGGTTGAAGAGCAACTTTTGAGAGTGCCCGAACAGACTGGGGCTTTTTTTGTGGAGGGAGGACTGAAGAGTACCTGTAGAATCTCCCAAGCGCAGGACATCCTCAAAATGTGAGAGCGTCTGCTCGGTAGCACCTGACGGGAAAATAAAAAATCTTTTCTCCAGTCCAATCCCCCTCAGGTGAGCAGAGGAGCAAATTTCTTTCACTGGCTTTCACCTATTTTCGACCCAAAGGTTGGAAATAGGGTTGGAAAAATATTTGGGGAAGAAAAAGGGGGTTACGTTTTTGCTCGTAACCCCCTGAAATTTCTGGTCGGGATGAAAGGATTTGAACCTTCGACCCCTTGAACCCCATTCAAGTGCGCTCCCAGACTGCGCTACATCCCGACGTGAAAAAACTATACATGAATTCTCATGGCTGTCAATGAGAAAATGCAGCACATTCATCCAGGCATTGGTCGCAACGTGTGAAAACGTTGGCAGCGCTTACAAGTGGTGCTTTGCTGGTCAGAAAATGGTTCATGCGCTTGCTCTTGGCCCTAAGACTGCGTATGCTTGTGGCGAAGGCTTTTCCCGCTGCTTGCAAAGAGAACGCAGAGGAAGGGTCACGAGGTATTGCCCATGTTCAAAACCGTGTTTTTTGTCCTGATGATCAGCCTGTGGAGCCTGCCCTTGCTTTGCAGGGCAGAACCCTTGGATGTGTACCGCCATTGTCGATCCCTGCCGGAAAAAAGTCGTTCTCAATGCTTCGAGAATGCCATTGAAAAAGCGGGGGCAGAGTTTGCAGAGAAAAGGCGTGATGTCCAGATGCGGCGCGATCGCATTGCCCCTTCGGACGTATCTGGCGCGCTGCGGGCCAAATCCCGGGAATTGGGCGCGGCCCTCAACCTGGTCGTCGGTATGTTGGCCCCTCACGGCGATCGTGGTTACTACGATCTCATCTGCCTCGTGATTCTGCTGGAGTTCTATACGCAGGAGAAATTCTGGGAAAACATGGACACTGCGCAAAACCTCATGACCCGCCAACAGTTTGACCTGGTTGTGCAGCCACTGTACGAAATGTGCAAAAAATCCCGCGATCCCGTGATCTGTAACAAGGGCATTGAAGAATTTTACAAGGGCATGGAAGACGAAAAAGCCATTGAGCGCTTTGCCATGGCCATAGGCCGTACGTCGGAGCTGGTCATGGGCGTTTTTTCCCGCATGGTGGCCGATGCCGTGCAGGACTTGGAGAAAGCTCTGCGCGAATCCAATCCGCGCCTGGCCGACGTCAAATAAGACGCATGAACAGCACAAAGGACGTCGCTACACGGGGAGCAGATTGGAAACAGGGTTCGTCGGCAGGGGCAATCCGTACGGCTCCGCTCTGGAGAGAGACGGAGACCATTGGCGGATGGAGCCGACTGAAGATTGCAGCATCCTGACCCAAGCAGCCTTTGTGCTACTCAGGAATTGTACCGCAGGCACACGTGATATGCCCGATCAGGCCAGGCAGGCGGCCAATCCCGCTGCGTCCAAACCCTGCATGTAGGCGTCCACAGGCAGCGCGGCCAGTCGCGCCGTCAGGGCCTCGCGCTGGTGTGGACAACCGCGCAGAACTGCCTCCAATTCTTTCACGTCACGCAGACCGAAATAGTCGCCGTAAAGGCGTATGTCGGCAATGATGCCATGCCTGACGTCAAGATGCGCGTCCACGATGCCGGCTGCGGTTCGCGTCTGCCGCTGCACTTGGTAGCGCGGGGAATGGCCGTAATTCCATTCCCAAGTGCGGTATCTGGATGCGGCCAGATGCTCAATGTCAGCCATTTCTGCGGGGCTGAAGCTCGTTTCCGGGCTTTTGTCGGTCACATGCCCAAGCAGGGTGGCGGTAAACTCCTCCATGTCCATGGGGCGGGGCAGCATGTCTGCAATGCTGCCCACGCGTCCGCGCACGCTGGTGATGCCCTTGCCCGCGAACTTGACCTGCCCTGGAGTCAGCACAGCTGCCATGTCATCCGTATGCGCTGCGAAGAGCAGCGTACCATGGTGCAGCACCCAGTCGCCGCTGACATATTGGGCATTGCCGGAAATTTTTTTGTCCCCAAGCAGAATGTCGTTGCGTCCGCTCAAAACGCAGGGCAGGCCCATGGCGCGTAAAGCCGTCAGGATTGGCTCAATAAAATGTTGAAAATGCAGCTTGTTGGAACCAACATGTCGGCCAATGCAGGTGAAATTGAGGTTGCCGGGGTCGTGAAAAACTGCGCCTCCGCCGGAAAGGCGGCGCAACACTGGGATGTTGTGTTCACGCACATATTCGGCGTTGATCTCGGCGAGCGTGTTCTGGTTGCGGCCCACAATAACGGCGCGGCTGTTGCGCCAAAGCATGAAAACTTCCTCGTGACCGTGAACGAGCAGCCATTCCTCTGCGGCAAGGTTGAAGTAGGGATCCAGATAGGGATGGCAGATAACGCGCATGACAGCTCCTTGGTCTTACTATAGCTTTTTTGCGGCGCGCTGCCAAGGACTTCGGCTTGCAAGCCTTGGCCGCAAAGCCTATATCTAGCCGCAAGGAGGCAGTCATGTTGCAGATCACCCGTCAGCACGTTATTTCCGCCGCGCATCGCCTGTATGACTACGATGGACGCTGTGAGCGCCTGCATGGCCACAATTACCGCATCGAAGTGACGATTGGCGCGCCGACCCTGGATAGGCAAGGCATGGTCGTTGACTTTGCCGAAATCAAAAAACACCTTTTTGGCGCCCTGGACGCCGCCTGGGATCACCGCACCCTGCTTTATGTTCATGACCCCCTCTGCGGCCACCTGTCCGCCGTGCTGGATGATGCCTCCCTGTGTCCGGTTCCCTTCAATCCTACGGCGGAAAACATGGCCGCCTACCTGGGCGAGGAATTTTTTCCCGCTGTCCTGCGCCAGGCTGACCTGTCCCGAGTGCTTACGGTGGACAGTGTGGTGGTGCATGAGACGGAAGGCAGCTCAGCACGGTGGAGCCGTAGTTGATGCCCCGGCTCTTCGTCAATGAGGTCTTTCGTTCTGTCCAGGGGGAAGGAGCCTGGACAGGAACGCCAGCGCTTTTTATCCGCCTGCAGGGCTGCAGCGTTGGCTGTCCCTGGTGCGATACGGCCTATGCGCAAGACCTGCTGCCCCAGAACCGCCTGCCCGATGAGGACGCACAGGTGCTGCGCAAAGCAGAACCCAATGCGGCCTATACCTGCGCGCACGAAGCCTGGCTTGTGCGTGCGGCCCTAAACATGCTGGGCGCTGTGCGCCATGTGGTACTGAGCGGCGGAGAACCCTGCGCACAACCCCTATTCGGCCTTGCCGACACCTTACTGCGCAGCGGCTGCAGCGTACAGCTGGAGACAAGCGGCACAGAAACCCTGAACTGCCCGTCCGGAGTTTGGGTCACACTCTCGCCCAAGGCCAGGCATGTGCAGCCAGCCAATTGGGCACGGGCCGATGAAATCAAACTGCCCGTGCGCCACATGGAGGACGTGCAGCGCCACGCGGCCAGCCTTGCCAAGCTAGCACCGGAAAAAATTCGTTTGCAGCCCGTCAGTCAGGACGCAGCAGCCACAGAACTCTGCGTGCGCCTGTGCCTGGAGCGCAACTGGCGGCTCTCCCTGCAGACGCACAAGTTTATCAATCTGCGCTAGGTACACGAGACGGCGTATCCGCCGACGTGTACCAAGGGCAGTCAGGCCGATGCCAATCCTATTGTTTTGCAGGCGTCATGGGCGGATAGCCGTTCTACCAATCTTACGCAAAACTGCGCAAATATATTCACATCTACGCATTTTTACTGTTGGCTTCCTGCTTCATCAAGACTGCCCAAGGGAAGAGCTTGGTTTTCGCGTCAAATCCCCCATGTGGGGAATT
>JAFTCE010000093.1 GCA_017454855.1 Desulfovibrio sp. | reverse complement strand
GTGTGGGCTCATTGCCGCGTAGGTTTATCACAAGGCCGTTTTCTCGAAGGGTGAGCGTTGCGCCCGTATCCTCAGCGCAGAGGACGAGTGTGTAGTCCGTATGCTCGGCGAGCCTTGTACACGGAAGGATAGTATCATCAAGCAACGGTTTCCATATATTTGTTCCCATATTGGCGACTGTCTGCGCGGCTAGGTCCTCGCCCCATTTCTCTGCCTCAAGCTCCTGCCAGGCCGGGGGACAGTCTGTCGGGGTGTAGGTGGCGGCCATGATGCGTCGGATGCCGGAGGGCAGGGAGAGGCTCTCCAGCCTGGCCCATTGCTCCAGGCTGCGCAGCAGCACCGAGGGCTTGTAGACAAAGCTTTTTGCCCCGAGGGTCGTTTTGATGCCCTCGACGTCCATGCCGCGTAAATCTTCGAGTGTGGCGTCTTCGTCCAGCAAGCAGAACAAGGGGGCGGGCAAGGGGCGGTTTTCGCGGTGATGCCGCCAGAGGCGACCTAGCCGCTGCAAAAGCATGTCTGTGGGGGCCAGCTCGGAAAAGAGCGCGTCCGCATCCAGGTCCACGCTTTGCTCCACAATCTGCGTGGAGATCAAGATAGCCCCGCCGCTGCGTGCACCCTCCCGGCTGAAGCGACCCATCCACAGGTTTTCCAGGTTGTCGCGCAGGTAAAAGGGAAAGCGCGAATGCAACAGTCCCAGCCCAATGGCAGTGCCGCATTTTTGTTTCAGGGCCTGGTAGGTCAGTTGGGCGCTGTCCACAGTGTCGCAAACCCAAAGGATCTGCGCACCGCAGGAAGCCAGCCGAAGCGCCTCCTCCTGGGCTTCATCTGCCGCTGCGTGGGTGATGCGCACCTCCATGTCCGGCGGGGCTGGCGGCGTGAGCGGCGCAAGGGGCGTGTTACTCGTGCGGCCCGTGAGACGAGGATAGGGGACAAGACCGTCTTCGAGACCGTCCGTTTCGTCCAACAGACCGCGACGAACGGATTCCGTGAGTGTGGCCGAGAGGATGATCGTCGTGCAGCCCAGTTGCTCTAGTTCTCTGCATAGGCAGCGGATCAGCGTGCCGGTGTACACGTCATAGGTATGCACCTCGTCCAGAATCACCACCTTGCGGCTGAGGGCGAAACGGCGCAGGGGAAAGTGCCTGACAGCCAGCACGGCCAGCAGTGCTTGATCTATCGTACCTACGCCAAAGGGGGCGAAGAGCGCGCGGCGGGTCGTATTGAACCACAGACCGTCCGGGCGCACCGGCGATGCGTTTTTGGGCGCGTCAGCCGTGCCGGGGGCGGAGAGGGCCTTCAGGTCATCGCACAGCCATGCGTTGCCGTGGATGAGCTGTGTCGGGGATGCGTCTGGGCAGATGCGCCGGGCGAAGTCCGCCAGACGCAGGAACATGCGGTTGCTGGTGGCCTGGGTGGGCAGGGCGAAGTACACGCCCTGGGCCTGTCCCCCCTGCAGCAAGTGGTAGGTGGCCCACAGGGCGGCTTCGGTCTTGCCCATACCCATGGGGGCTTCCAACACATAGACGCCTGGGGCAGTGATAGCCGCAGCGCAAGCCGTCTGCATGGGGTAGGGGGCCTTTCCGGGAAAGATGTCTGCAAAGTCAAGTCCAACCTTCACGGGCGGCAAGCCCAGACCAGCAGCGTCCATGGCCCGGGCGGCGGCACAGCGTAGGTTTTCTTCCTGAAGTTCCCTGTTCGCCGGAAAGAAATCCTCGTCCGAGCCCAGCCAATCGGCCAGCGTCACCAGCCCTGCCACGCTCCAGAGGCAGGAATCGTCCCCGTCCACCGAGGGCAGGACAGGACGGCCGCACGCTTCCCAGAACTCCAGCAGGCAGTTCTGGCGCTCGTCCTCTAGCTTGTTTTCTGTTGCCGTGGGCTGGCAGGGATGTTCCGCACCGCCTGCCAGTAGGCGGCCGTGGTGCGCGCCGACAACGGCCGCCCAGAAGTAGGCGGTTTTCAGGTTGTGCCCGTGCTGTTGCAGGAACAGCTGCACACTTTGCTGGGAAATAGCGGGATGCCAGCGCGTATGGATGTCTGCCCAGCCGTTGTTACGAGCCTGTCGCTCCAGTCCTTCCTGTCGCAACCAGGCCGGGCACTTCTGCAGAAAATCCAGAGAGATTTTGCCCACGTCATGGGCAGCGGCCAGAAAAGCTACGGCCTGTGGCGTGATGCCGTTGTCTTCGCAGAAATGTGGGAAGCGGCACAGCAGCTCATCCGCCACGCAACGCACGGCAATACAGTGCCCGCGCACGGAGATGCCGGGCATGCCCTCCCTCGTGGTTTTGGCCCAATCCGTCTTGAGCATGGTGTGCCTCCACAAAACTATTTGAGATATCCAGTATTATGTCAAGGAAATCAATAAGTGAGACCGCTGTATAATGATTGTAGATGCAAAATTTTGTATTTTTTGCAGCAAATTGGCTTACATTTATCAGGTCAATGGAGATGCAGTTATAGTTAGACTGGTGTAGAGGGTGCTGTATTCTAAAATTCTGTCACAAGGCCCGTGCGTAAGTGCGCAATCTTGGTCCCCATTACTTCCCGCAGAGTCATGAATGCTTCCATGCCCGTGCAATGTCCTGTATACAGAGATTCTACTCTCATGGCAGCAAGACGTTTGGCAAAAGCCCGCACCTGGTTCTCAGTCTTGTTGTACAGGTGGAAGCCGCCGACCAGGGAGAGCAGGGGTTTGCCAGGCAACGCCTCCATGACCTCGCGCACAATGATATCTGCGCCGACATGCGAGCAGCTGTTGAGGACGACAAGGCCCCGCTCGGTCTCGAAGATCAGGCTCTGCTCATGTGTGAAGTCGTCTGGCATCGAGTCCTCTCCGTCGCGCAGGTACATCTGCTCCGAGAGACCTGTTTTTTCAAAAGCTGCCGTGGCATGGGGCAGGATATATGCGCCCTCTTCTATTTGTTCCAAACAGGCTATGCGCCTCAAACGCTTTCCGGCCTGAGCCAGCAGGCCCTGTGCAATGCCGATGTACTCCCACTGACCGTCCTTGATCTTCCAGCATCGCTCGCTGGCACCAGCTGCGACTAAAAGATCAGCTCTGCCGTTGATGGCAAAGAAAAACTTGAAACCATTTGCATGGTCGTAGTGGGCGTGGGAAAGCACAGCGTGGTTCACAAGCGCCAGGTTGATGCCGAGAGCCTTGGCGTTACGCAGATACAAGTTCGACTGTCCGGCATCGAGCAGCCAGCGTACCCCCCTGTGCTCAATGTATATGCTCAACCCCCATTCGCCGAGGAGTTCTTCCGTGCCGATGTTGTCAACAAGCACTACCATCTTCATGGGATGCACCTTGTCGTTGTTAAGATACTAGCCGATGCTGCAGTTGACATGTACCTCCTGCGAGCCTTGAAGTCCTGCAGCAGGCGCCGCAGGAAACGACTCCTACAGTACTTTATTATATCCGGAAAGAGCGAACGCGTAAAAGAATAGATATGGTGCGCACGAAAGTAAGCAGTACAGTGAAAATTATTGTGTTGCCATGGATGAGAACGGTAGCAGCCGTGCTCTCTTTCCATTTTTGGGCATGGAAGGTATGGCATCGGCAACAGCGCTGCGAAGGCGCACAATAATGATGCGGGCACTCTCCAGCGGTTCCGTATCCATATATGCGCTTGCACGTACCAGCTTGGCTGTACAGGTGAGGTAAAGGCTGTCAAGGTTGCGCGCAAGATTGTCCTGCCGGTCATCCAGCGAGCAGGTAAGTTCGTGAAAAATACTGATAGCCTTGGAGATATGGCGGGCTTTCCCGGGATAGTCATGCGCATATATGCAGTGGCCTGCGCTATCTATGGCTGCAAGCGCCTCATCATACATACGCAGTAAGAGCCATGCGGACTCTTCCGCTCGAGACTGTCTGAATTGTAAAATATTACCCATGGTTCTGCCTTGGCTGTAGGGTTTCCCCTCCCCACAACCATTGTGATCATAATACGTAAAAAATGGAGAAAATGGAAGCAAATACCTGGGGGAATAATGCCTTTCTGTTTTTTATCAGAGCTCTGTACTGGATATTATGCACAATATATGAGATTATGCAGAAAGAAAAACGCATGCGTAGAGCATGGCAAGAGAGAAAGCGAGAAGGAGAATAATAGTATGATTACCTTAACGTCCGATGCGGAAAAAGAACTGGCCGCCTATTTTGAGGCCAATCCGGATATGGAAAAATCTGTCCGTCTGTATCTTATGCCTGGCGGATGCAGCGGTGCCGTGGTTGGTATGGCATTAGACAAGGCCAATGAACTTGATGATACCGAAGAAGTCTCAGGTATTGCGTTTTGTACTGCCAAGGCTTTTCATGAGGAGGTTGGGGATTTCACTGTCGACTGCACCTATGCAGGCTTCAAGGTGACTACGGAACGTCCTCTTCCCGACCTTGGCGGCGGATGCAGCTCATGCGGCGGGGGATGTGCAGGCTGTCATTAATCTTACGGTGCATTTCTGCATAACATGGCCTTTCGGGAAACTGGAAGGCCATTTTTTGTGGTTTTATACTCCCAGAAGAGGTGCACCTCCATAGGGAGATGCACCTCCTCGGAACAAGTGCGCCATCGCGTGAACGGGTGGTTTGATTACACTGTCACCTCAGCCGAAGAACGCCTTCAGATCATCCTGCACTGTAGTAATGCCGCTTATGCC
>JAFTCE010000010.1 GCA_017454855.1 Desulfovibrio sp. | reverse complement strand
GTCAATGGCCCGCATCTCCTCCTCAATATGCTTCATGAGGGTGATCATCTCGTTGATGGAGTTGTGCAGACGGATCTGGCTGTTGGAGAAATTGAAAATGGCATGGGGAATTTCCACGCCATTGCGCTGGAGTTCCCCCAGAATGGCGGCGATGCGATTGCCGGTGTCGTCCAAATCGCCCTTCCCCATGATGATGCGCACGCTCTCCAGAATCTGCTGCTTTTTGCTGTCAAAGACAGCCTGGGCCGCCGGGGACAGCATGACGCGGAAGGAATCCAGAAACTTGCTGGATTGCCTTGTGGTGGTGGCCACGATCATGGTCATGACGGCACTCTGCTGCTCCTGGGTCAGTTTGGTGGCATTGCCAAAGTCAATGACCGTGAGCTTCTGCCCGTCGCTCATGATGTTGCCCGCATGCAGATCGCCGTGGAAGAAGCCCTGCTCGCCGAAAATGCCCTCTGTCACCCAGACGTCGGCCAGGGCCGTGAGCTGCTTGTGCCGGGCCGCAGCCTGGTCGTAGAGTTCCTGCAGGCGCGCCTTGACAGGATTCAGCTCGTTCAGACGCGCCTCGGGCACATTGTACTCAACCCGGCTGCGCTGTCCCTGCGCGTTGAAGGACTCCGACCTGCCGAGATTCTGGCCCATGCGTTCAATCTCTGCCCTGGTGTCCCTGAGAAAGCCGTCCAGGGTGGTGCCGGGGGCCATCTCCATGGCCATGGAGCCGCTCTTGGGCGGGATGTCCTCCACCACCTTGACGCTCTGGATGCTGCGCTCCTGGCCGTCAAAAGGCTTGTCGTACACCGCCCCGATTTTGGCATTGCCCGCCTCGATGCCGAAATCCAGTTCCTCCATGATGCCTTCCAACTGGCCCCTGAAGGTGCCCAACATGCCGGGCACCTTGGCGGCGACATTCTCGAAAATGGGCTGCTCGCGCTTGACGCGGTTGGCTGCGTCCGGACGCAGAATCTTGATGACGCATTCGCGGGTCTGTCCCTGCTGATCCGTGAGGCGGCAACGGAAGGCCTCGCCCACACTGGCTGCGCCCAGGGAGGAAAGCACCTCGATGTTGCGGATGCGCCCGTTGGAACTGTTAACCATGTCCAGCAAATGGGCTTCCACAATGTCCGGCGGGATGGGGGCCAGGCGGCTCTTCATGTCCTGGCAGGCGATGCGCAAATCCTGGGGCAGACCCGGTCCGTCCAGCCCCTGAAATATCTTCTGCAAGACCGGACCCGCGCCCTTGAGCATGGCCCCGAGCTTCTGCATGGGTGTGGCATTGGCCGGGGCATAGCGCAGGCCGGCCGCGACCATAGCCCGCTTGTCCGCCAGGGGCACGCTCTGGAAATAGTCCTGGATGACGAACTTGATGAACTTGCCCATGCCGTCGCTGTTGAAATCCGTGCCGGCTGCCTCCGCCAGCTTGTTCAGCTCCGTGGCGTTGAGCTGTTGCAGACGCAGCTGGTGGGCTTCTGCCGCATTGGCCGGGGCGGCAGCCGGGGCGTTCTCCTCCGCTACCGCGACAGGCTGGCCGTCCTCGCCCACACCCAGGGCGGCATTGGCCTCGGCCTGGGCGTTCTGGGCGACGACATCGGCCTTTTCCTTGGCCGCCTCAGCCTGGGCTTTGGCGGTCTCTGAATCGGTTCTGGCCTGGACATTGACGGCATGCGCGGCGCTGGCTTGGTCAAAGGCCTGCTTGGCGATGGCCCCCTCAGCCTTATGCTGGTCGGCGGTGGCCCTGGCCGCATTGGCCTGCTGTCGGGCCGTCGTGGCGCTTTCTTGCGCGGTTCTGGCGTCCGCCAGAGCCTGAGGGCCAACGGCCTGGACGACTGCATTGGCGGCGTTGCGGGCCGTGGTGGCCTCATCGCGGGCCGCATTGGCGGCGTTGCGGGCTGTGGTGGCCGCATTGCGCGCGTTGGCGGCGGCAGCGGCTGCCTCGTCTGCCGTCGTGCGGGCCGTGCGTGCCCTCGCCTCGGCATCTGCGGGCGCACCGGCCACCAGTGTCAGAAGCTCGGCTTCATCGGTCGCATCCTTGGCCTGGGCGGCCGCATCTTCGAGGGTTGCGGCGTGGCTTTCCGCCTGTGCGGCAGCTTCTTCCAGAGGGCCGACACGGCTTTCCGCCTCCGTAGCCGTGCTTTCCAGCCGCAAGGCCTCCAGGACATTCTGCGGTTGGGCGGCGAAGGCGTTCTCCAGGGCCTGGGCCGTGACTTCCGCGTTGTGCGCCGTCGTTTCCGACTGGGCCGCCTGTGTCTGCGCGGCCTTCCACGCGTTATCGGCTTCATTGACCGCATGCATCGACGCGTTCAAGTTCGTCCTGCACGCATTATCGTGATCTGAGGCGGCCTTTGCGGCCTGGGCGGCCTGCGTGGCGGCGTCCTGGGCTTCCCTGGCGTTCTGGGCCAGGCGGGCGTATTCCTCAAAGGCGTTGGCAACCACCTTGCCGGCCAGCCTTGTACGCTGGGCGGCATCGTCCACGCCAGTGATGGCCGAGGAAAGACCGTTGAGGGCCGTGGCCACGGCCTGGGGCACAGGCTTGCGCTCCAGCAGGGCCTCGGCGTTTTCCCGCGTGAGGGGCAAATGTTCCGCCTCCAGCGCGGCTTTCAGCTCCCGAACCACAGCCTTGGTGGGCGCGGTGAGGGTGGCGTCCATCATGAGGATGGCGGTGGTCATCTCCTCCTGCACTGCCGCGGCGGCCTTGGTCACGTTCTCGTTGACCTTATGTACGGTCTCCCGCAAATCTTTATCTTCCAGCTGGTAAATGCCGGCCAGGATGGTCGACGTGTCGGCTGGCGCATTTTTTTCAAGCAGGCCCTGGCGCACATCCCCGAGCATTTCCCTGAGCGCGTCGCCCATTTCGTCAGGCACGGCATTCAGCAGGCTGGTGCGCTCCGCCTCGGGCAGTTGCTCCAGATTTGTCAAACGACCGCCCAAGTCCTGCAGGGCCGTGTTGGCCGACACGTCAAATTCCTTCCCTAATGACGCGTCGGGCACGCCCGGCTTGGCATTCTCAATGGCCTGACGCAAGTTCTCGGCCTTCTGCTTGTCGGCCTCACTGCCGCTGAGGCTGGCCTGCTCCTCAGCCCTGGCCAGGCGCACGGCCAGCCGGGCCGCCGTGGCATCGTTGCGCACGGAACCCAGATGTTCGTTGTGTTCGTTGTCAAAATTCTCCAAGGCCTTCTGGGCGTCCACCAAAGCGGACAAACGGGCGGGATCGTCCGGGTATTCGGCTACCTCGGTCTGGGCGCGGGCCACAGCGTCCGCCAGTGATTGCCTTTGGGGCAATGCCTCCAACTCCGCCCTGAGGGCCTTGGCCTCCGCTGTCGCGGCCAGGCTTTCCAGCGAGGTGAACTTCTTTTCGTCCGCCTTCTTGGGTGCCACACCGAACAAGCCGCTGAAGAAATTGTCGATGGCATTCGCGGCCTTCCCCAGCATGCTGCCCCGGAGGGCCTTGGCTGCGAACTGGGCGGCGTCGGCCTCGGCCCTGGCGGCCTTGGCCTCCAGCTTGTCAGCCTCGGTGGCATTGGGCAGTGCGGCCTTGGCCTCGGCCTCCGTGGCCTTGGTTTCCAAATCCACGGCGTTGACACCGGCCTCCACCTTGATCATGTCGCCGATGACGACGGCATTGGTCTGCAGCACCTTGCGCAGGCGAACCTCCGGCGCCAGCTTGTCCTCATCCACAAGGTTGCCGGAGTAGATGATGTCCGCAGCGAAATTGGCCACCTGCTGCTGCGTGGCCGTGCGAAACCCGTCTTGCTTGGGCTTGAGGACGGCCACGTTGACCTTCTGCCCGCTGTTGGCGTCCTGCTGGCGCACGTTCATGAGTTCCATCACGTCCTGGCTGGCAATGCGGTTGGTGGTGGAAATTTTGAGCACATGGTCAAGGAGATTCTGGGCTGAGCCGTAGTAGCCTTCAATAGCATATTGGGCCATGCGGTTCAGATAGCGCGTGGGGCAGCTGTGTAATTCGCCGCCGTCAATGCCCATATGGGCCTTGATGGCCTTGAGGCAGAGTTCGCGTTGGCGCGTGTCGGTGACGCCCTTGCTGTCCAGGGCATCCTTGGGATCGTTGGCCTGGAGTTCCCACGGGTTCTCCAGCAATGCCTGCGGTCCGTCCAGGGTGGTCTTGAGGACGGAAATTTCCGCTTGCACCGCCGCTGTCTTGTCTTGGAGGGGCAAGGCCTCCAGCTGGTGGAGGCGCGTGTTCAACGACTTTAGCTTCTGTGTATGGGTCGATGTGAGACTCTCCAGCGCCTGACGCGCATCCATAAGCCCCTTGCACAGGGCATTTTCCCCCGCTGCCAGCAGGGCAGCATCCCTGCGGATGTTCGCCGTTTCAAGTTCCGACCTTGTTTTTGTCCGCAAATGCACCAGATCCGCTTCCGCCTTTGCTTTCGTTTCCAGGGCAATCTTCTTTTTTGTGTTGGCGTCCTCCAGCAGCCCATCGACCTTGGCACCTTGGCTCTTTGACGCCTGAAGCAGTTTCATGCCTTTGTCGATGGCATTCAAATCGCCTTCGCATTTGCGGAGTATTTTATTGCAGGATATCTCGGTCTTCTCGTACTGCTCCTGCAGTTTGGTACAATCACGTTGCGCTGCTTCCAGTTCTTGCATGAGAGCTGACGCCGTGCCGTCCTTCTTGACGGCCGCCTCGGCCTTGGCAAGCCGCTGATCGATCTTGGCCTTGGCTGCGTCGTACTGTTCCGTGAGCGACTGGCCCGCATGGCCCGTTGCGCCCGCTGCGGGCTCAGGCGCTTCCTTGCCCTTGGCAAAAATATCCAGCGCGGCCTGGGTGCCGTACAAATCCGTATTGGTGACGATGTCGTCCTCAAGCTTTTCCGCCAGGGTCTTGGCATTGTAGTTGGAGACAATTTTCTCGCCGCCGATGGTGGCTGTCAGCACGCCGTCGGCTTCGCTCTTGATGAACATGTTCTTGCCGTCCATACTGACGACGGTGTTGTCTTTCGATCTCAGATTTTTGTCCTGAGACAGAGCGTTCAGGCTGTCCTTAAGGCGCACCACATCCTGGGCCAGCTGGCGTTCTTTTTTCGACTCCACATGGCACATGATGGCGGGCGCGATGCCGAAGGTAAAAAGACCGGAAATGATCTTCGTCGCCAGGGAAAACTTGGTGTGCTTGAGTGCCTCCTGCGTGGACACGCCCTTGAGAAAAACCTCGGCGGCGGCGCGGTCGGTATCTGACAGACGGCTCAGGGCCGCCGCGTTGACGTCCTGCGGCGCTGGCTGCTGTACCGGGGGGTGTGCAGGCTGCTGCAGATTGTTTACGGCAGGGCCGCCGTTGTTCGGTTGCTGGATAACCAGAGGAACCTGCTGCTGATTCATTTGTACCTGGGACATATGCTCTTACTCCTCAATCTGTTCCGAAATAACGACGCCTGCCCTTGCCGCCATCCCCCGACGCACATCAGGGGGATGGCGGTCATTCAATGGAAAAGGTCTAGCCCGTACGTTGGGCCAGACTCTTGAGCATGTCTTGGATGCTCTTCAGCACAGAAGACAGCGTTTCCAGCTTGGCATTGTACTGGCCCATGGCGTACTGCAGTTGCAAAAGTTCTGTCTGACTCACTTCGCCCTTAGAACTGATGGCGTCAATCTTGCTTTGCAGGGTCTTGCCATCCCTGTCCAGACCAGCCGTAGCATTGCTGAACATGGCACCGATATTTATTCCACCTATTTCTGACATGGAATACCTCCCATGTTTTCGCAGATACGCACCATGCGTTCCGCTCTTACGCCTAATTTGCAAATTTTTCCAGTATACCCTTCACATCCAGCCCCAAACGCTTCATGCGGGAATTCAGGGTCGTCCTGTTCACGCCGAGCAGGGCAGCGGCCCCGCGTGGTCCGGCAATAAGTCCGTTGCAGGCCCGCACGGCGTCAATGATTTCCTGGCGGGCTTCGTCCGAGGTCAAGCGCGTTGGTGAACTGCGGCTGAACGAGGGACGATGATGTGCTGGAGTGACTGGCGTCTGCTCTCCCAGCCAGCCTTCCGGTTCCAGATACAGAGTCGTGCCCGTGCTGCAAATGACCGCACGCTCAATGACGTTGGAAAGCTCGCGCACATTGCCCGGCCAGGGCTGTTGACACAGCCAGTGCATGACATCTGTCGGGATGCTAAGAACTTCCTTGTGCATGCGCTTAGCAATCTGCTCCATGAAGTGCTGGGCCAGCAGGGGGATGTCCTCCCTGCGCTCCCGCAGTGAGGGAAGATGGATGGGGAAGACGTTGAGGCGATAATACAAATCCTCGCGAAAGCGTCCCGCGCGCACCATTTCCAGGAGATTCTGATTCGTGGCCGCCACCAGACGCACATCCACGGGGATAACCGTATGCCCGCCCAGCCGTTCCAGCTCCCTGGACTGCAAGATGCGCAGCAGCTTGGGCTGCAACTCCAACGGCAGGTCACCCACCTCATCGAGCATCAAGGTGCTGCCCTGGGCCAGTTCGAAGCGTCCCTTGCTCTGGCGGCTGGCGCCGGTGAACGCTCCCTTTTCGTAGCCAAAGAGTTCACTTTCCAAGAGACCAGCGGGCACGGCGGCACAGTTGATCTTGACCATGCGGCATGCCTTGCGTGAACTGCGCTTGTGGATGGCCTCGGCCACCAATTCCTTACCCGTGCCGGTTTCGCCCAGCAGCAAAACATTGCTGTCACTGCCCGCAACCATGTCGATCTGGCGCAGAACCTTGCGTATGGCCTCACTTTGGCCAATGATAGCACCGTCGCCCCTGTGTTGGGCAATTTCCGCAGACAAGGTGGCGTTTTCCTCCACAAGACGCCGCCGGGACATGTCAATATTCGTATATTCCTGGGCATTATGGACGGCTAGGGCCACGGAAATGGCGATTTGCGAGACCAGACTTGTCATCTCCCGCGTGAAGACGTCCGAGCTGGAATGCGCCAGCAGCAGCGCTCCCAAATAATGTTGCTGGAACAGCAGGGGAAAACCGCACACGGCCTTGTCACCATTGGCAAGGAGATATGCCGCCAGCGGATCTGTTTTCCGTGCATCCTGCAGGACATTCTCACGCAGCAGGCGGAAGGCTTCATGTTCGTGGAAATGCGCCAAGAGCGTTTGATCCTGCGGCACACTGAGGCCCCGGGGTATGCCAGCGCCACCCTTCCCAAAACGAGCCACATGTATGGCCACCTTGCCATCATTTTCATGAAGCAGTAGGGCCACATCCTTGATCTTGAAAAAACGACGCAAATCCATGGATACTGCGTCCAAGAGATTTTCTAAATTTAGTGTGCTGTTGACGACGTTGGCAATGCCCACGAGGATGTTGAGGCGATCTCGCTCCTGCCGGAGTGCCTCCAATGCCATATTCTGTTCTTCGGACTGCAAGACCTGGGTCAGGGCAGCAGCAACAATGCTGCCCAGCACATGGCACAGGGGCATGAAGTCACTGCCCGGGCCATCCTTTGTCCAGATGAACAGCAACGCGGCGTGATAGCCGTTTACCCCCACAGGAAGGGGCAGTAAAAGACATCGCCGCAGATCGTTGAACACTTCCAGCCGAGCTGCAGCGGGGAATTGGCCTTGAAGTTCCTTCCCTGTCAGCAAACAAAAATCCGACTGCCTGAAAAAGGCGAACTTGCCTTCATCGGCCATCATCTCCACGCGCGAACAGGCATCGGTGTTCGTCGTGACATCCAAGACATAAAGCCTGCTTCTCTCGCGCAAAGGCGTTTCTATCATCACGCACACACGCTGGAATGCCAAGAGCGTTTGGCTGCAATACTTGACCATACGCAGTAGCCCAGGCACATCCTTCTGCCGGGGAATCATGTGCGCCGCAGCGAGAACGGCATCCAGACGACCCACAGGGGCACTGCCGAACTTTATATCGCTGGGAAGCATGGCGCTGCTCATGATCTCTCCTTCGTTTGCGTACTGCTCTGACCCTACATAGCAATAACCAGGCCATAGAGATATGAAAATTTTTCATTTTATTTCAGTATGTTAACATTATTCCCCAGTAATGTATTTTTCCATCTCCCCATACATTATCGTCACTATAGACGTTTGACAAATATAATGACAAATAAAAACTTTTTTATTTCAATATATTATAGCTAGTTACGTCGCTGATGACGAACAAGGATGCATCGTCAATATTGACGATTTACAACGCGCCTGCTCGCAGCGCAGTCTTCCTTCATCTATGTTGCTGCTCACCTCTGGTTAAAGTTCACAGCCGCTTTGGCTTTATTTTTGATGTATCACTGTGATCACCAGTGGCACTTTGATGCCGGTGAGTTTATCGCTCCTTAGGGGCCGGGTCTATCTCATCAAAATGCTCTAGAAGAAGCCGAACATCCGCGCTGCTACCATCAACGCGTGGCAACGGCGGCTGACCCTGGTTTTGGGCTTGTTGCAGTGGCGCACCATACCCTGGATGCCAGGAATACCGAGGAGGGTGACGACCTGCAAGCGCTTTGGGCGGGCGCTCCTGCGCAACAGCTCTTGAGTGCGCTTCCTCCAAAGCAGCACCTCGTCATTCAGGAAAATCAAAAGGGCGTAAACAACCCCGCCCTGAAGGGCGGAGCTTTATAGTCGCTTCATCGAGGGAAGCGCTACATTCGGACGGCTTACAGCGCCCGTTGACCGCACGGCAGTGCGACCAAGCCTTGCAATGTTTTGACCTGCATTGAGGTCAGCGTGGGCAAGCCTACCACAAGAGGGACACGAGAAACGATGTTGAGTACGATTTCCACGAGCGCCACATACGGAACACGTCTGAGAGGTATAGGCAGGATCAACATAGACCATTTGGATACCAGCAGCCTCAGCTTTGTACGCGATAAAGTCCTGAAGCTGACGGAACGCCCAGCGATGTAATCGGGTGCGCATTTTGCGTCCCGCCTTGATGTGTTTTCGTATATTCGTCAGGTCTTCCATGGCGATTGTGGAAAAACCGTTCTTCACCGCTTCAGCGACAATGGCCTTGCTGACTTCGTGATTTACGTGTTTAACGTGC